>CAZPZE010000236.1:0-29980 GCA_964590625.1 uncultured Solibacteraceae bacterium | reverse complement strand
CATCGATCAGTTCGAATTCCCCGATATCCCCGGCGCCTATCCAGTGGTGTGGGTGAGAGCACGCGAAGCAGCGGAGATTTGCTGGGCCGAGGGCAAACGGCTCGCCGATGCGCACGAGTGGGAGGGAGCCTGTGCCGGGAGTCTGCAGCCGCCCGACTACGAGTGGAACCTGATCAGGGGACTCAGCCCCGCAGCCGCGATCGAGACAATGCGAGCCGCGCACAACAAGAAGTATGAAGCGACCAAAAGCTGGAGCTACGGACCCGAATACAAAAAAGGGATTTGCGCCACCGGCAGCGTGAAGAGTCCGAACTGCAACGGTGGCGAGTGGAACAACTGCGGTTCAAACACGTACCCGGATGGCGCCTTCCCGGAATGCCACAGCCCGCTCTATGTGTACGACCTGAACGGCAATGCCGCCGAACACATGAACCTGCCTCTGAATGAAAGCCAGATGTCGAGCCGCGGTAGTCAGGAACTCGGTTACACAGAGATGAAGGGGAGCTGGTTCATCTTCGACACTTACCGGGCTCACGAAGACTGGTGCCGCTGGCGAGCGCCGTTCTGGCACGGCAGCCGCGTGATGGATGAGCACAGTCACGAAAACTATCATCTGAGTTTTCGGTGCGCCAAAACGCTCGAATAGAGCCGCTGACTCTACCCTCGCGCGGACGGATGGCGAGCCCAAAGGTCGAGAACCGGTTCCATCGGGCCTTCATCGCTGAGGGCGCAGGCCAGTTGGGAATCCCGAAGCACATCGTGAATCGACATTGTCTGCCCATTGACGATCGCCGTCTCTTTCACGAGCCGAATCCCGTGGCTGTAGTCTGCATAATGTGCGCCGTGAACTGTGCTGAGGGGCTGAATCGGATCGCCCGCGCCGCGGTGCCAGCCGTAGATCGCGATCTGCCCGGGGTTGGCGGCGAGGCGATTAGTCATCACAACATCTTTCTTGTGGCCGGAAACCATGGGGCCGGACGGAATGCCGCGAGTGCTCGATTGCTCATCGATCATCCCGTTGTGGACGCGATAGTATTGCGTCGAGCGCATCTGCGGACCCGCAGGCATCGGCTGCGGCACGAAGTGAAACGGCGACTGAGCATAGATGGAGTCCACCATCTTCCTCGTCGGCAGCACGCATCCGAAACGTTCCGCGATCGTTCTCGCGGTGTAGAGATTCATCGGAATCCGCAGGAAATCGTCTTCGGAGCCGATGGCGAGATATTCAGGCAGCACGAAGATCGTCGCGGAGACCACTGCTCCTGTGCGAGTCGTGCCGCTCAGACTGACCGGTATCGGCCTGCGCAGAAACGGGGGAACGTTGCCGCCCACGATTTGCTGCAGAATCGCGTTTTCGCGCTCATCGCTTTCAAGGCGCGAGACCGTATCGGCGAACTGTGATCCTGTGAGAGCCTGCTGAGTTCTGGGGGGAAAGCTCAGACCTTCGCGATCGGGCTGAGCCTGCGCGTAGCAGGCGACAAGAAGGGCGCCCGCCAGCTTAAAGCCGCTTCGGCGGCTGATGCCACCGTTCGGCCACTTACAAAGCTGCATCCCTCCATTTTAGCGAGCTTTTTTCGGGGCTCCTATGTGCATAACTTTCAAAGAGTTGCCCCCAACCGGTCCGCAACGCTTCTTTGACTCGGCGGCGGCCCACGAAGTTATACCAGAAGACATCGTGATAAAGAATAGACGCGGCGTAAGACCACGGCGCCAGCACCGTATGCAGCAGCAGCCGCTCGAGCGATTTGAGCGGACCCCAGTAAATCATCTTCTGCCCGCGGCTCGCAAAGGTGTCGCCGACGTGGAAATGAAAATTCACATCGCTGATGTCCGCGCCTGCGATTTCGATCTCGCGCACATCCCCACAGCCGAGTCCCTGCTCATGCGCAAGCCGGATGAATCGGATCGAGAGCGGATCGAAGCCCATCATCTTCGCCGCCACAGCATCAATCGCAACCATGTCGCCGCTCGCGAGGATATAACCCTTGACGTGCGGCACCATGCAGCGGGGGCCGGGGCCGTCGCCCGCGAATGCGCCATCCATAACAGCGAACAGACCGGGATGAATCTCCTTCTGGATGGCAAGCAGGTCGACCAGCGTTTCATGGATCACGCTGTGTGTCCAGTGGCGTTTTTCGAAAAGCAGCCCGCCGAAGGCGTTCTTCATCGCGCCAGTCATGCCGGTGAAGACGTGCGTTTTCATTGTGGGCAGATGGATCACGTTCGAACCGACCAGCCGCTTTGGTATCCGGAAGCCATGGGGAAAGACCTCGTCCAGCACACGCATCTTTGTTTTCGGCGTGTACTGAATCCATTCCTCGCCTTTCTCATAGAGATGGATGTTTCGCAGACCGTACTGATCGACCACCACCTGCTTCTGATGGTTCGCGATCTCACCGCGCCGGGCGCTGACCACGACTGTCCGGTTCTGACAGCCGTACAGCTTGTCTTTCGGATAGCCATCCTCCAGCAGCGTGGCGATCACTCCATCGAGCTGCCAGGGCGTGGTGGAGCACGCCGGATAGAAATAGTGCCAGCTCGTGTTGATCTTGAGAGCAGTCTCATTCTCTTTCGGAAGAAACTGCTGATAGTCCGCGAGGCGCATCAGCCGCTTGTAATCGTCGATGACGGTTTCGGGCGTTGTCTTCAGTACGGCGACACGTGAATGAGCCATATCGTCACCGCCGCTTCACACCGACGCGCACTGAAGTAGAGGCGCATGCGTATTTCGTCGCGCCCTCACACAGGATCACGTAGGTCGTGTTCTCCTTCGGCCGGACCTCCAGCGTTCCGCTTGAGCCCTCGAATCTGCCGACCTCGCGAAGCTGGCCCGCGCGCGAATCGGGCGATTCCTGAATCACCACGCTGGTCGCGCCCTTGATTGCCCACCGCAGGACCGCCGTTTCTCCGGGTGCGATCTGCCGGGGCCGAACCTCGAAAACGAAATCCTTCGATCGTGGAGTCTCCTTCTCGGCGCTCGGCGTCGATATCGGCATCCACAACAACAAAGCTAAGCCACAGATTACGAGTTTCATGGCTTGTTCTTCGATGCCCGTAAGAGCAATCGGCATTCCTGATGCGGAAACTGCATTCAGGATCTTTTCTGTTGGAACAGCGGGAGTGAGAACGCTCATCTGCGCGAAATACCGCAGCGCAGACGCGCACCGCACCCGTAACTCGACGCCATGAGCAGCGAAAAGTGGTTCCCCACATGCCAGTCCATAACGGGAGAGTACGCAAGCCAATGCCACAATTCACCCTCGATTTCGAACAGATTGCGATGGCCGACATCGCCCGCGTCGGCGGAAAAAATGCTTCACTCGGAGAGCTTTTCCGGGCGCTGAAGCCGCAGGGCGTTGGTGTTGTGGACGGCTTTGCCGTTACATCGGATGCGTACTGGCGGCTCCTCGAGCAGCCGGGACTTCGTGCGAAGCTCGAGGCAAATTTTCAGAACTTCGATCCCGAGAACGTGGAACAGCTCGCCGAGCGCGGCCACGCCGCCCGCGCGGCAATTCTCGAGACAGAGGTCCCGGCCGAACTGAAGCAGGCAATCCTCGATGCGCACAAACGCCTCACCGCGCGTTTGGGCCGCGAACCCGAGTTCGCGGTGCGCTCCTCGGCAACGGCGGAAGACCTGCCGGAGGCATCTTTCGCGGGCGCCGCCGAGACCTTCCTGAACGTGCGCGGACCGGAAAATCTCCTGCGAGCCATTCATCAGTGCTTCGCTTCGCTCTTCACCGATCGCGCGATCAGCTATCGCGCCCGGCTTGGCTTTCCGCAACTCAAAGTGGCGCTTTCCGTAGGCGTGATGCCGATGGTGCGGTCTGATCTTGCAGGCTCAGGCGTCATTTTCACGCTCGATACTGAATCGGGCTTCCGCGATGTCGTAACGGTCACCGGCGCCTGGGGTCTTGGCGAATTTGTTGTGCAGGGCGTGGTCACACCGGACGAATGGCTGGTTTTCAAACCAACGCTGCTGCACGGCTTCGACGCAATCGTCAGCCGGCACGCCGCTTCAAAAGCAGTACGGCTGGTTTACGCCCAGGGCACACGAACGACTCGGAGCGAAGCGACTCCGCCCGAAGATCGCCAGCGCTTCTGCCTGCAGGATGAGGAGGTGCTGAAGCTCGCCCGCTGGGCATGTCTGATTGAACAACACTATTCGCAAATCGCCGGACGCCCCATGCCGATGGACATCGAATGGGCGAAAGACGGCATCACCGGCGAACTCTACATCCTGCAGGCGCGCCCGGAAACCGTCCACGCGGGCAAGGCGAAAAAGGCGACCGCCGAAGTCTACAAACTTAATGCTGCTGGCGGAGCTCCGCTCGTTGTTGGACAGGCCGTCGGCGAAAAGATCGGCGCGGGGCAGGTTCATGTCGTGCATGACCTTGGCGAGCTCGGGTCAGTGAAAGACGGCGAAGTTCTTGTCGCGCGCAATACGGATCCCGATTGGGAGCCGGTGATGCGCCGTGTTGCCGCTATTGTTACGGAACAGGGAGGACGCACCGCGCACGCCGCTATCGTCTCACGCGAGTTCGGCATCCCCTGCATCGTCGGCACGGGCAATGCGACGAGCGCTCTCACAACCGGGCAGGAGGTCACGGTCTGCTGCGCGGAAGGCTCCGAAGGGCATGTCTATCGCGGGCGGGTCCCGTTTGGTATCGAGCAGATCGATGCGGCGTCCGTGCCGCAAACACAGACGAAGATCATGCTCACGGTTGGCGATCCGAGCCAGGCATTCAAATTCGCTGCTATCCCCAATGCCGGCGTCGGACTGGCCCGAACGGAATTCATCATCAACAACCACATCGGAATTCATCCGATGGCTCTGTGCCGGTTTCCGAAGCTCCAGGATCCAAAGGCGGTGGAGGAGATTCGCGCGCGCATCGGCGCGGAGGAGCCGAAGGAATTCTTCATCCGTCGGTTCAGTGAAGGGATTGCGAGGATCGCCGCGGCCTTCTATCCAAAGCCGGTCATTGTTCGCACGAGCGACTTCAAGACCAACGAATACGCTCGCCTGCTCGGCGGCAGGGAATTCGAACCGGCGGAAGAAAATCCGATGCTGGGATACCGCGGAGCTTCGCGCTACTACCACCCGGGCTATGCGGAAGGATTCGCGCTGGAGTGTGCAGCGCTCGCCCGCGTGCGTAAACAAATGGGGCTCACCAATGTGATCGTGATGATCCCGTTCTGCCGGACTGTCGAGGAAGGCAAACAGGTAATCGAAGCGATGCGGACGAATGGGCTGCCGCAGGGTGAGGACGGGCTCAAAGTCTACGCGATGTGCGAGCTGCCTTCGAATGTAGTTCTGGCACGGGAATTTCTGCAGGTGTTCGATGGCTACTCGATCGGCTCCAACGACCTCACGCAGCTCACACTGGGGCTCGATCGGGATTCCGGAACAGTGGCGAGGCTGTTCGATGAAAACAACGCCGCGGTTCGGTCGATGATTGCGGACGCCATCACTGCCGCACAGCGCGCCCACCGGCCAATCGGCATTTGCGGTCAGGCGCCTTCCGATTTCCCGGAATTCGCCGAGTGGCTGAGCGAACGTGGGATCGATTCCATCTCCCTCAATCCGGACACCGCAATCAAGACTGCCCTTTCCATCGCGCGGGCTGAGGAATCACGCCTGGTCGGAGCACGGGCACGCTGACACGAAAGAGGCCGTGCGCCCGTCGCACGGCCTCGTTCCCCTCTATTGTGGTTTTGATCAAATCTGAGCGGATCCCGCTGTTACGGGTTCGACGTCGATTTTGTTGATCACGCCAATAACGCCGTGCGACCGCCGGGCAAGCGCTTCGGCGGTTTCCTTCTGAACCATGGCGTCCACAGTTCCTTCGAGCGTCACGGCGCCACTGTCCACCCGTACGCGGATTCGTTCGTCGGGAACATCGTTATCCAGCTTGAACGCGTGTCGAATTTCCCGCGCGATATCGTCATCGGGCCTCAGGATGTTATGAGTAGTGCGATCGGTTGTCATTGTATTGTCCTTCCCTTCGGTCTTCAGTCCTTCCGCGATGCCTCACGCCAGAACCGGCACGGGAGCCGGCTCCCGCATTCGGAACCGCTGATCCAGCGTCTTCAGCTTTTCTGCGATCCCCGTGTATTCCAGTTCGGACATCGGCAGCATCGCAGTGCCGATGAAACCCTGGCGCCGCATGTCCATCGCTTTGTTCGCGACGTGATCTCGCACCGTATTCCAGAACGGCTGCGCGAAGCAGTCGACCGGCTCGGTCAGTCTGCCGTTGTGGACACAGAATCCGGCCGCGCTCACCACGGGCGGGCCATCGAAATAGCTGATGCCTGAATTCAGCGTCACCGGCATGAGCGGCATCTGGTGCGATCCCCGCATACAGCCCGCAACGAAGTGCCCGATCGCGTATGGCGCCAGCACTTCACCTGTTGCGGGGAAATCCATCTGCACGCGCACCAGCATCACCGGATCGTCTTTTCCGGTGTACTTCCCGGCGATGTTATGCAGCCGCGATGTCGCCACTGCCACGGCCTGCTGGCCGGTTGCGCGCGACCAGACGGACTCCACCACATAGCGTTCCGGATCCCGCAGCAGCGCCGCGATGTCGTACAGATCTTCCGGCGCGTTCAGCTCGATCACTCGATCGCCGGTCGTATTGTTGACGTCCATAATCACAAACCGGAATCCGCGCGACATCTTCGGCGACAGGATCAACCCTGGCGTGTTCATGACGTCCGCGAATGCCAGATACAGCGGCAGATTATAGGCGCCGGGATCGGTCTTGTCAGCCGCGAAGAAAAGAAACGGCTCGTTCGGCCGCTCTTCGATTTCCATCTCCGCGACCGCCGGCCCCATACCCTTCACGTTTCCGGAAAACGAATCCTTGAGCAGGTCCTGTCCCGCTCCGTACAGACCTTCCTGCCTCGCTTCGTCGGTTCCGGTCCGGAACGCATCCCAGGCGAGCTTGTGAATCTGCTCGTCTCCCTCGCCACGCCTGTGGGTCATGAGGATCGCGATGTCGTCGCCGGTGTGGCTGATGTAGTGGTCGAGCAACAGGCCGCCGGCCCGTTCCCGAATAAAAGCCGATACGGTCTGCTCAAGATTTCTGGAGGGCGCCACGTGCCCTCCGATCGAACCGATATCGGCCTTGATCACGCTCAATGTCAATTTCATGGGAAAACTCCCTTGCACGTGACAGGGCAACTGGCGTACCACGAATGGACGCGCGGCTGATGGTCCCTCGGTTGCACTTTTCAGCGCGAAACAGAGAAGGAGTACCCATGGCCGCAAAGCAGTTTCAGTTTCATGCTGACGCCCGTCAAAGCATCCTGCGGGGTGCCAGTGTCCTCGCCGATGCGGTGCGGGTGACGCTGGGACCGAAGTCGAAATGCGTGTTAATCGAAAAGAAATTCGGGCGTCCGCTCGTTTGCGACGATGGCGTCACCATCGCGAAAGAGGTTGAACTGAAAGACCCGGAGGAAAACCTCGGGGCTCAGATGGTTCGGGAGGCGGCCGAACGCACGGGTGACGCGGTGGGGGATGGCACCACCACATCGACGCTGCTCGCCCACGCGCTCCTCGTCGAAGGAGTTCGAAACGTCGCCGCCGGGGCAAGTGCGATCGACCTGAAGCGCGGGCTCGCCCGCGGCCTGAAAGCCGCAGTGGAGACGCTCAAAGCCTTGTCACGCCCCGTGAGCAGCCCGCGCGAAAAGGCGCAGGTTGCCACCATTTCCGCGCACAATAACTCAACCATAGGCGACATGGTCGCCGAGGCGGTCGAAAAGGTTGGAGCGGAAGGGGCGATCACGGTCGAGGAATCGAAAAGCACGGAAACGGTTCTCGATCTCGTCGAGGGCATGCAGTTCGATCGCGGGTACATCTCGCCGTATTTCATTACCGACCCCGAAGCGATGGAGGCTGCGCTCGATGAACCGTTGATCCTGCTGCACGAGAAGAAGATCAGCAACGTCAAGGACCTGCTGCCGCTGCTCGAAGAGGTTGTCCGGATCGGTAAGCCGCTGCTGATTATTTCTGAGGACGTGGAGGCGGAGGCGCTGGCGACCTTGGTTCTCAACCGGATTCGTGGCGCTCTTCCCTGCGCCGCGGTCAAAGCGCCCGGCTTTGGCGACCGGCGCAAAGCGATGCTGCAGGATATCGCCATACTGACGGGCGGACAACTGATCGCGGAAGAGATCGGAATCGAGCTGAAGAGCGTCACCATCGATCAACTCGGAAAAGCGAAGCGTGTGGTGATCGATAAGGACACCACAACCATCGTCGGCGGCGCCGGAGCGAAGGCGGCGATCGATGGCCGATGCCGCGAACTGCGCAAACAGATCGAAGACACCACATCCGACTACGACAAGGAAAAGCTCCGCGAGCGGCTGGCCAAGCTTACAGGCGGTGTAGCGGTAATTCGTGTGGGCGCTCCGTCGGAATCGGAGGCAAAGAGACTCAAAGAATCGTTCGAAGATGCGATCAGTGCAACGCGCGCGGCCATAGCGGAGGGCGTTCTGCCCGGCGCTGGCCTTGCACTGCTTCGCGCAATCGATGCCGTTGATGCCGAAGCCGCGAAAGCTCCCGAAGATGAGAAAACCGGATTGCGGATTCTCAAGCGGGCGCTTGAGGCCCCCACGCGTCAGATCGCGGAAAACTCCTCGCTCGATGGCGGCGTGGTGATCGATCGGATGCGGTCGAGTAAAGGGAATATCGGCCTCGATGCGTCGACCGGCCAGTTCGTGGATTTGGTCGAGGCCGGAATCATCGATCCCACGAAAGTTGTGCGCGTGGCTCTCGAAAATGCGGTATCGGTCGCGAGCACCCTTCTTCTCACGGAGGCGACGCTGACCGAAGAACGCGAGAAGAAGCGTGAGCCAGTGGTCCCGACACCCGAATTTGCTGACTAACCTGGCTGCGGGATGGGAGAATGCGGCTCATCACTCAGGATCCGGAACGCGAGGCGCTCACCACCGCCGAGACCCGCGACCGCGTCAGCGAATTGCCGCAGTTCTTCCGCCGGATCGCAAAGTACGAAGAAGAATTCATCGTCTACGATGACGGCTTTCGCGGCTGGCCCTGGCGGTATTCCGATATCGGACGGCTCGCAGTCGCCTTCGCGGCGCGGCTTCGCAGGCAAGGCATACGCAAAGGCGACACGGTGATGATCTGGGGCGAAAGCCGCCCCGGCTGGATCATCGCGCTGTGGGGATGCCTGCTCGAAGGCGCGATTGCGGTGCCCGTGGAGCCGATGGCTTCGCTCGATCTCTTCCGCAGAATCGAAACCAAAGTCCGGCCTCGTTTGATACTGTCGGGCGACCGCGTTCCGGCAATCGCCGCTTCGGGTGACGCCGCAGTCTGGCAGCTCTCGGAAGCCGAGCGCAGCGCGGAGTATGGTAAGTACGCCCCGGCAGAAGTTTTCGAAAATGACATCGCCGAGATTGTCTTCACTTCAGGAACCACCGCCGAGCCCAAAGGTGTCCTGATCACGCACCGGAATCTTGCGGCGCAGATTCCGCCGATCGAAGCTCAGTTCGCCCCGTATCTGCGGTACGTCCGGCCATTCGCTCCGATACGCATTCTCAATCTGCTGCCGATGAGTCATCTCTTCGGCCAGTCGCTCGCGACAATCATCCCTCCGCTGATTCCGGCATCTGTCCTTTTCATCTCAGGCACCACGCCTCAGGAAATCGTGCGTCAGATCCGGTCACGCCATGTCACGATCCTCGTCGCGGTCCCCAGAGTTCTCGAAATACTGCGGAACTTCATCGAGCATCGCCACCCCGGCGCCCGTGACCGGAGTCACTCGGATGAGCTTTGGCCGCGCCGCTGGTGGCGTTACCGGGCCGTGCATCGCATGTTTGGCTGGAAGTTCTGCTGCGTGGTTTCGGGAGGCGCGCCTCTGGCTCCGGATCTCGAGCAGTTCTGGTCAAGCCTCGGCTTTGTTGTGGTTCAGGGTTACGGCCTGACCGAGACCGCGCCTGTCATCAGCTTCAACCATCCTTTCCACGTGCAGAGCGGAACCACCGGAAGGCCGCTCGCCGGCGTCGATGTGAAGATTGCCGAAGACGGTGAAGTCCTGGTACGCGGCGATAATGTCACGCCTGGCTATTTCGAGGCCCCCCAACAAACCGCGGCGGCTTTCCATGATGGCTGGTTTTACACCGGCGATCTGGGGGAACTCGATGACGCGGGCAATCTCGTGATTCGCGGGCGCAAGAAAGACGTCATCGTCACGCCCGACGGCCTGAAGATATTCCCCGAAGATGTTGAGGCGGTGCTCGACCGAATCCCCGGCGTTCGCGAATCGGCCGTTATCGGCAAAGACCGCGTTCGCGCCGTGCTCGTGCTGGAGCCCGGCACGAGACCCGATGAAATCGTGCGTCAGGCGAATGCCACACTCGAGCGTCACCAGAAGATTCGCTCGGTTTCAGTCTGGCCGGGCGAAAGACTGCCGCGCACCAAAACCACCCAGAAACTCCAGCACGCCGAAATCGCACGCGAGATCGCGGAAGGCGTCGTTCAACCGGCCGTTACGCCCGGGGCGGATCTCATGAGCCTGATCCGCAAATTCGCACCCGGCCGCACGATTACGCCCGAAACAACCATCGAGGAACTTGGACTCAGCTCTCTCGATCGTGTCGAACTCATGATGGAGATCGAAGAAAAGCTCGACACCAGCATCGACGAAAGCGCCTTCGCGCGCGTGCGCACCATCGGAGACCTGACGAAGCCGATGCCGGCGGCGCCGCGGACTTCGTTTCCCGCATTCAACCGGCGCTGGCTCGCGAAGCTGATTCGCGGACTCGCGCTCGAATGCATCCTCCTGCCAGTCACAAGAATCATCGCGCGGCGAAAAGTGAGCGGCCTCGAGAATCTGCGCGGCCTTCGCGGCCCCGTCATCTTCGCGGCGAACCACCAGAGCCATCTCGATACGCCAATCATTCTCGCCAGCCTGCCGCGCTCGTGGCGGCGCCGCATCGCGCCCGCCATGTGGAAGGAGTATTTCGAGCGCCACTTCCATCCCGAACGTTACTCGCCGGTCCGGCGAGGGCCCAACAGCCTGCTTTATTTCCTCCTCGCGCTGTTCTTCAATGGATTTCCGTTACCGCAAACCGAGACGGGCGCGCGCGAATCCATTCGCTACATGGGCGAACTCGTGGAAGAAGGCTGGTCACTCCTGATTTTTCCGGAAGGCGAGCGCTCGGTGACAGGCGAATTCGGCCGCTTCTTTCCAGGAATCGGAATGATCGCCTCGCGCCTCAGTCTGCCCGTTGTGCCAATTCGTCTGCGCGGTGTCGACCGTATCCTGCCTCGCCACGCTACCGTGCCGCGCCCGGGACGCGTTGAAGTTTCAATCGGACCGCCGATATCTCTCCAGGGCGATTCCTGGTCCGCTCTCGCACAAAAGGTCGAAGAAGCAGTCCGGAAACTGTGACACATGGCATCCCAACTGCATTCCGGATTTTCTGTGGCGGACCTGCAGCAGACCGAGATCACGCGCTATCTCGAGACGCTGCTGGGCGCCCGTGTCACCGTCTCCAGAATCACCACCCTTGGCGGAGCCCCCGGCCAACGCGATGTGAAAGCTTACGGCTACGGTATTCCGCTGAAAATCGAATTTCGGACGAACGGCGAAGGCCGCACTGCCGTCCTGCACACTATCAAGCCCGGACCCTTCGGGCATGAGCACATGGCGGATCGCGCAAGGGAGCTGCTCTGGGAGCACGCAGCGTTCAATCGCCTCCCGCGGCATATTCGTTCGCTGGATGTCGGCGGTTTTCGAACCGACGGCCGGCTCATCGTGCTCGGAGATCTCGAAGAGTTTTTTCTGTTGACAGACTATCTGGAGGGCGAGAGCTACTCGCACGACCTCGAACGGCTCCGCGATGAAGACAGCATCACGGACTGCGATCTCGCCCGCGCCGATGCTCTCTGCGATTATCTCGTCGAGATCCATAGGCTCCGCGGAGGCGAACCTGGTCTCTACACGCGCCGCATCCGTGAACTGGTGGGCGATGGGGAATGCATCATGGGCGTCGCTGATGCCTATCCGCCGCATCCTCTGGTCGCGCCCGCATTTCTCGAAAAGGTGGAGCACCTCTGCGTCACCTGGCGATGGCGTCTGAAAGATCGATCCCACCGTCTCCGGCAGGTTCACGGAGATTTCCACCCGTGGAATATCCTGTTTCGCTCCGGGACGGACTTCTCGCTCCTCGATCGTTCGCGCGGCGAATACGGCGATCCGGCGGATGACGTGACCTCATTGACCCTGAACTACGTGTTCTTCTCGCTGCAGCGATGCGGACGTCTGGAAGGCGGTTTTGAAAATCTGTTCCAGCGCTTCTGGAATCGCTATCTCGAAAAGAGCGGCGATTCGGAGATGCTGCAGGTTGCAGCGCCGTTCTTCGCGTTCCGCGGGCTCGTCATGGCGAGCCCGCTCTGGTACCCGAAGCTGGCGGATACGGTCCGTCGCCGGCTTTTCGCTTTCATCATCGCCGTGCTCGAGTGCGAACGGTTTGATCCTGCGAAGGTGAATAACTACTGTGGAGCATAAAGTCAACTCCGCATTCGCGATCTGGATTACGGGCCTGCCCGCCTCGGGGAAATCGACGCTGACCGCGGCACTAAAAACGCAATTCTCGAAGCGCGGTGTCGACGTTGCACTCCTGGAGTCCGATGTCCTTCGCAGGGTTCTGACTCCACACCCGCGCTACGACGAAGAGGAGAGGCGACTCTTCTACCATCAGATGGCCTGGATCGGGACGCTCCTCACGACGCATGGCGTGCCGGTGATTTTTGACGCGACTGCGAACCGCCGCGCTTATCGCGAAGAAGCGCGCGCCGACATCGCGCGATTCCTCGAAGTCTACGTCGCCACCCCACTCGAAGTGTGCATCTCCAGAGACCCGAAGGGAATCTATCGGCGAGGACGCGAGGATGCGTCCGGCAGCGTTCCGGGAATTCAGGCACTCTATGAACCTCCCCTGAATCCGGACGTCCTTATTCATGGCGATCGCGATGCTCCCGCATCCGCCGCGCAGCGGGTCATCGCGAAATTGCTGGAGAGGGGCTTCCTATCGCCGGAGGAAGCTCAGCGCGAAGAACCCCGCGGCGGCGATCACGATCAGGGGTCCCGTCTCCCGATGCAGTGAACTCGCGAGCCACGTGCCGATCAGGGTTGACGCCACAGCGATCGCGACGGCCGCGATCAGCATGCTCGCGAGGTTATTTGCCAGGCGCTTCGCAGCCACGGCCGGAATGATGATCAGCGCTCCCATCAGCAACACGCCGAGATATCGCAGACCGAGTGCAATCGTCAGCGCGAAAGTTTCCAGGAATAACAGATCAAGCCGGCGCACGGGGATTCCTGCGGTACGCGCCACGTCCGGCGAAACGAGCATGACCACCAGCCTGCTGCGCTGCGTCACGATGAAAGCGATGATCGCCGCGGATGCAATCAGCCCGAAGGTGAGTTCCGCCGGCGTCATTTTTGCGGCTCCACCGAAGAGCGCTTCGATCAGATCCTCGCCGAACGTCGTCATGCTGCCGGCGGCGAGCGCCAGAGAGAACAGGACGCCGACTATTGCCTCGGTGCCAACGCGTGCCTTGCCTTCCACGGCCCACACGAGCAGCGAACCGAAGAACAGCATTGCCACGGCGCCGAAGATCGGACTGATGTGCAAAGCGAGCGCGATTCCGATGCCCGGCAATGCAACGTGCGAGAGCGCATCGGCGGCCAGCGCCATGCGCCGCATCACGGCGAAGCAGCCAACCAGACCGGCGGCAACCGCCATCGCAATCGCGAGCGTGAGATTTTCAGTGCTCATGGACGTGATAGTCGACGCGCGTGCCGTAGACTTCCTCCAGTAGCTCCGGCGTGAGAATGGTTCGCGGCGGTCCGAAACAGGCCCGCTTACGGCCCAGACAAAGGACTTGAGTCGCGTACTGATACACCACGGACAGCTCGTGCGAGATGAACAGGACCGTCAAACCCTGATCCGCCTGAAGATGCCGGACCACTTCGTTCATCTGCCGCTGCCCTGGCTCGTCAATGCCCGCCGTCGGCTCATCCAGCATCAGAACGTTCGGCTGTCCGAGCAGCGCAAAACCCAGCAAAAGCCGCTGAAACTGGCCTCCGGAAAATGCTCCAATCATGTTCCTGCTGAACGCGTGGGAGATTCCCACCAGATCGAGTACGCGCAGGATTTCGGAATTCGACACCCGTGCAACGCTGGCACGAGCTCGCAGGAAATCGAGTCCCGTGATCGGCACGTCGCGCTCGAGATCGAGCTTCTGAGGAACGTAACCGATCTTCACGCCGGGCGCCCATCGGACGCTTCCCTGATACGGAATGGATCCGATCAGCGCCTGAAAGAGAACGGTCTTCCCGGCGCCATTCGGTCCGATCACTGCCAGCGAATCCCCCCTGCGGACGTTGAAGCTGAGCCCCTTCAGCACCTCCACTTCGCCGAACTTCACACAAAGGTTTTCAACCTCCAGCATGCCGCGTTAACCCGAGAGCACCGGCTGGCAGAGTTGCTGTTCCAGCAGAGGAACCACGGAGAGTTGCTCGATTCGGGCATCCTGGACGCCTGCCGGAATGGGAACCGAATCGGTGCAGAATATTCGCCGCACCCCGAGCCCCCAAAGTTTTCTCCAGCGCTCTCCGGTAAAGAGACCGTGCGTCACCATCACGTCAATCTCTTCCGCGCCGCCCTCCCGCAACTTTTCGCAGGCCGATACAAGCGTGCCGCCGGTATCGAGAATGTCATCCACGATCACAACCTTGCGGCCCACCGCGCCAATC
This sequence comes from uncultured Solibacteraceae bacterium, assembly GCA_964590625.1. Taxonomy (GTDB): domain Bacteria; phylum Acidobacteriota; class Terriglobia; order Bryobacterales; family Bryobacteraceae; genus BOG-234. The sequence continues at coordinate 15,194 of CAZPZE010000236.1, read as the reverse complement.
AGCCCGGTGTGGAGAATGCCGGCCGCGGTGCGCTGTTTGCGAAAGAAAGGGATCGTCGCCTGCACGGATCCCGCCGCCTTTTTTACAGCCTCACAACGTGTAATGGCCCCTTCATCCGGCGCGACGATCGTCGCGTCACGCAGGCCGAATCGCGCGAAAGCCCGTGCGAAGGTTTCCGCGGGCGAGAGCGAAATCAGTGGAACCGGAAACAGCCTGCTGCAGTACTCGCTGTGGACGTCGACCGTGACAACGCTGTCTATTCCGGACGCCTGCACAATCGCGCCGCTCCATGCTGTCGCGAGGCTCTCACCAGGCTTGTCCCTGTCGTGTCGCGCATAGCCGAGATATGGGAGCACGGCTCTGACTTCGCGCGCGCCTTCTTTCTTCAGCGTGTGGCCCAGCAGCAGGGTGGATAACATCTGCCCATCCGGAGGCGCGATGGATCCGAGGACCAGACACTCCTGCCCGCGCACCGGCGTCCCGATCTCAATGTGCCACTCTCCGTTTTCGAATTGCGCTGCCCGAAACCCGCCCGACGCGAGCCCGGCTTTCCCCAGCACTTCCGCCATCTTTTTCCATGCGTCAAACGCAAACAGGATCATCCGGGCGCCTCCCGCGAAGCAAATGGAAGTGCCGCTTCTCAGGCGGACTTGACTTCCACTGTTTTCGGCTGAACCTTTGCTGACTTCGCGGCGCTCACGTGAAGCATGCCCTTTTCGAGCGTCGCCGCCGTCTTGTCCACATCGATCGCTTCGGGAAGTTCAATCCGGCGGAAAACGTCGTTCGACTGGAACTCGGACCACAGGCACCGCTGGTTCTCAGGCTTCTTCGTCGAGTCGAGATTCGCATGCACGATGATTTCGGACGGCGTCACCGTGACCTGCACATCCTTCGGGTCATAGCCCGGCAGCGTCATCGAGAGATTGTATTTCGAATCCACTTCCGTCAGTTCCGCGGAAGGCCATCCATTCGTCTCGCGTTCCGCAGCGAACCAATCCTCGAGCTCATGACCAAATGCACGCCCGCGCCTCTCGAATAGCCCGAACGCGCGGCGCCGGACTTCATCAAGCTGCCTCTCCAGATCCTCAAGCAGACCTGACCGCCCGAGTTTTCCGCCCTCTGCTTTTTGAACAGCAATGTTCGCCATAAAACAGACCTCTCCTTTCCGCAAAGTGTTCGCCGCGGATCCTGCATTCGACCCACCAGAATTAAGACGCCCGCCTTCACCACGATCGGGCGTAACCCTCGCGCCGATTCTCGCTCGACTGCGCCATCTCACCCAGGAACACCCGAACATCAGACTGGCCTGAAACGAGCACAGCAATCTTCAAATTTCATCGGAAACCAGGAGAGAACAATGAGAGTTCTATTGGCGACGGACGGCTCCTCGGGAGCCAGCGAGGCAGCACGCACGGCAGGCCGCATTCTTCGCCCGGAACACCACCACATGGAGTTACTGTGCGTGGAGCCCGAATATCCTCCGAGGATGACCGGCTGGGATGAAAGTGCGGCCGGCAGGCTCCGTCTCCACAGAATTCTTGACGAAACGCGGCAGCTTCTCGACGGGACCGCAGGCGTACTCTCCGCTAACGGAATTCACGCGAAGAAGCATTGCGAGATCGGCTGGCCGCCGGCAGTGATTTCAGCCGCATCGGGCAGGTTTGACCTGACCGTTGTTGGATCGGAGGGGCAGGGCGCGCATTCCGAAGCCGGCCTCGGTCCCGTGGCGAATCACGTCCTCCATCATGCCGCGGGCTCCGTGCTGATTGGACGCAAGTTGCATAGTGAGACTGGCTTTCGCGTATTGGTCGCGCTCGATGGTTCGCTGGCATCCATCCGCGCGCTGAGGGCCGTGACCACACTTCTCGATCTGGAATCGGCCGAAGTCACGCTCATGAACGTCGCGGAGACGTCCTGGATTCACCTCGGAATCGAGTACGAATGGATTCGCTTCAGAGATCGCATTCATGATCCGATCGAACCCGAAATCGAGTGGGACAGGCAGGTTCGCCTCGAGGGGCAGCGGCTTCTGGACCACGCGCGCGAACGCATCCTGCCCTACCATCCCGCGGTCGAAATGGAAGTAGCAGAAGGAATTCCGTCGTCTGAAATCCTCAGCGAAGCCGATAAACGGGATTGCGACCTGATTGTGCTGGGCGCGACAGGCGCCACCGAGCTGAAGCATCAGCTCCTCGGAAGCACTTCCCACCGGATCGCGTGGGACGCCGGGTGTTCGGTGCTGGTTGTCCGGCCTCCCAGCGTCAACCTGGGTGAGAGCACGCCGGAACAGCGCGAAATCGCGCAGGTAAGCAGTTGACGCGTGGTGGAACGCGAAATGCCCCACCACAAATCATCACGAGATTTTTATGGACAAGATTCAACTGCCATTTCAGGATCGCACCGAAGCCGGCCGGCTGCTGGCTGCGGAACTCGCTTCGCGCAAACTTCCAGACAACACCATCGTGCTCGCGCTGCCCCGCGGCGGTTTGCCGGTCGGTGTTGAGGTCGCCAATGCCCTGAACGCGCCGCTCGATGTCATCGTCGTTCGAAAGCTGGGAGTCCCCTGGCAGCGCGAACTCGCGATGGGTGCGATCGCCGGTGGAACGACGGTCCTGGACCATCAGCTCATCTACAGCCTCGGAATCGTCGAGACCGATGTAGCGGGCATCATCGCCCGCGAGGCAAAAGAAGCAGGACGTCGCGAAAAGCTGTATCGCAGCGGCAGGCCGCCGCTCGACCTCCATGACCGGACCGTGCTGATCGTCGATGATGGACTGGCGACAGGCTCCACCATGCTCGCCGCAAGCCGCGAGGCTCGCGCCATGCATCCGAAGAAGCTCATGATCGCGGTTCCCGTGGGTTCTTCGAGTGCGTGCAGCAAGCTCAGAAGTGAGGTGGATGAATTGGTCTGCCTCGCGACTCCGGAGCCGTTCGCGGCGGTTGGCGAATGGTACCTGACCTTCCGCCAGGTAACCGATGACGAGGTTTGCGAAATCCTGAACAAGGCAAATGTTCCGGCCGGCGCCGGGACAAGATCATGAATCGTGTTGCGAACAGGATTGCGATCGTAACGGGTGGTGCGCTGGGAATCGGACGCTCCACCTGCATCCTGCTCGCGCGTGAAGGCGCGATGATCGCCGTGACTGATCTGCTGGATCAACAGGGCGAGGCGGTCGCCGCCGAAATCAGAAAACTCGGCGGGATAGCCGAGTTCTGGCATCTCGACGTTGCAAAGGAAGCCGATGTCGAAGAGACGTTTCGTTCCATCAGCGAACGCTTCGGCGGAATCGACATCCTCGTGAACAACGCCGGAATCGCGGGAGTCAACCGGCCCACCCACGAAATCAGTGAAGCCGATTGGGACAAGCTGATGGCCGTGAACGTCAAAGGCGTCTTCTTCTGCACGAAGCACGCGATTCCCTGGATGCGGAAGCGTGGCGGCGGAAGCATCGTCAACCTGTCCTCGATCTATGGCATCATCGGCGCCGGCGACGTGCCTCCGTATCACGCCGCCAAGGGCGCTGTCCGCCTCATGTCGAAGAACGACGCCTTGATCTACGCCGCGGATAAAATCCGCGTCAATTCCGTTCATCCCGGCTTCATCTGGACACCGATGGTCGAAAAGTTCGCCAGCGAGCAGGGCGAGATCCGCGAGGTCCGGAAAGGAATGGACGCGCTCCATCCACTGGGCCACATCGGCGAACCGGACGATATCGGGTGGGGAATCGTCTATCTTGCGTCCGATGAAGCGAAGTTTGTCACCGGCACCGAACTCGTGATTGACGGCGGCTATACGGCGCGCTGAAACGGCGGGAACCGCTTGTCTGCGCGTTCTCGCTCAGACAGGAGCGCGAGATAACATTGCCGTTCCGCCCTGCCCGAGAATTTGCGTGAAGACGCGACGTTCATCGATGGACTCGCGCTTGCAACCTCATCGGCGATGCACCCCGGGCCTGACGATTTTACGCAGATTGGCGCCATCGCGCAGGTGCATGGACCCGTGGTCGATATCGCCTGCTCCACGCTCCCGCCACTGAATCGCGCTCTGTTCGCGAAACTGGATCACGAAACTTATACGTTTGAAGTCCATCAGCATCTCGATGCCACCCACGTGCGTGCAATCACGTTGCATCGTACAGCGGGCCTTCGCCGCGGCACGCCTGTGTTCGATACCGGCTCCGCGCTCGAAGTGCCGGTTTCCCCGCAGTGCGTGAGCCGGCTCGTCAACGTTTTTGGAGAACCACTGGACGGCGGTGAACCCCTGCCCAATGCCGTCTTCCGCAATATTCTCGCGCGACCGGTGCCGCTCAGCGACGTTCGGGCAGCGAGTGAGGTTCTCGAAACCGGCATTAAAGTCATCGATCTGCTGTGCCCATTCATTCGAGGCGGCAAGACCGGGCTGTTCGGCGGCGCTGGTGTCGGCAAGACCGTTCTGATTATGGAATTCATGCACGCGATCGCGAAGCTTCATGAGGGCGTCTCGGTATTCGCCGGCGTCGGCGAACGAATTCGCGAAGGACACGAATTGTGGCGAGAGATGCAGGAAGCGGGCGTGATGCCGCATGCCCTCATGGTCTTCGGTCAGATGGACGAATCGCCCGGTGTCCGGTTTCGCGTTGGAATGACCGCGCAGACCTATGCCGAATATTTACGCGACACCACGGGGAAAGAAGTCCTTTTCCTGATGGACAACGTCTATCGCTTCGTTCAGGCGGGCAGTGAAATCTCCGGCCTCCTCGGGCGCATGCCCGCGACCGTGGGCTATCAGCCGACCCTGATGACCGAAGTCAGCAGCCTTGAGGACCGGATCACTTCCACCGATCGCGGAAATATTACGTCGGTTCAGGCCGTGTACGTGCCTGCCGACGATATGGCCGATCCCGCGGTGAACGCCATTCTCGCGCATCTCGATACCACCGTCATCCTGTCGCGCGCGCAGGCCGGCAAGGGAATTTACCCCGCCGTCGACCCGCTGAAATCATCCAGCAGAATGATGGACTCCCGCACGCTCGGCGAACGCCACTACAATGTGGCGCGCGCGGTCCGTGAGCAGCTTGCCCGCTACCACGAACTGGAAGACATCATCGCGATGCTTGGAATCGAGGAACTCTCGCCTTCGGATCGGCTGGTTGTCTCGCGGGCTCGTAAACTGCAGCGGTATCTGACACAGCCATTCTTCGTCGTCTCGCGCCATACCGGCTTCGCGGGCGTCTCTGTTCCTTTGTCGGGAACGATCGAGGATTGCGAGGCGCTGCTGCGAGGCGACTACGACTCTCAGGGCGAGGAGCAGTTTTATATGCGCGGCCGCCTCGAGAAAGTGCACACATGAGGACGTTTACTCTGCACCTGCAAAGCGCAACGCAGTATGAACACTTCCCGGATACCGTGAGTTTTGTTGGAAACGATCAGTCGGGAAGCTTTGGTCTGCTCGCCGGACATTCGCGATTCATGACGGCCCTCACGTTTGGGCTCGCCCGCTTCCGCACAGGCGGCGGTGCCTGGCACTTCATCGCCTTACCCGGCGGATTGGCATGGTTCACCGGAAATCAGTTATACATCAACACCCGGCGCTATCTCCGCGGCACTGAGTATCAGCGGATTCGCGCCGCGCTGGACGAGCAGTTTGCCGCGGAGGAAGATCAACTGCGCGAGGTGAAGCGCAGCTTACAAAAGATGGAACAGGAAATGTTCCGGTGGCTGGTGGAGATCCAGCGTGGGCAACGATAACGGCCGCCGGGCGGAACGCAGAAAGCTCGCCGAGCGCGTGGATTGGCAGGCTGGACGAATCGATCGCGCGGCAAAGGAGCGGCGGACCCTTCTGGCGCAGACGCGATACCTCGGCACCATCGGAATTCTGCTCGTATTACCGATCGTCGCCGGAGCGTACTTCGGCCGATGGCTCGATGGATTCGAACCCGGCTACTCGGTGCGCTGGACCGCCGGCATGATCTTCCTCGGCGTCGTCGCGGGCGGCGTCGGCGCCTGGCTGTTTGTTCGGGAATAAGCGATGCAACTTCCCCACATTCATGAAACCGTCTGGACCACGTGGGGGGTGATGTTGTTTCTCTTCCTGCTGTGCTGGCTTTCCTCCCGACGCCTGCAGACGAATCCCGGGCCCTGGCAGACGGCGCTCGAAGGAGTCGTTTCCACCATCCGGGACGCAATCGCCGAAGTCATCCCCGAGCACGCCGATCGGATTCTCCCGTTTGTGGGCTCGCTCTGGATCTTCCTCGGGATCGCTAATCTCATCGGCATTATTCCGGGTCTGCACGGACCGACCGCCGACCTTTCCACAACGGCCGGTCTCGCGCTGCTCGTCTTCCTCTCCGTGCACTGGTATGGAATCCGGATCCACGGATGGCGCACTTATCTGCGCCACTATCTCGAGCCGAGTCCGATTCTGCTCCCGTTCCACATCATCAGTGAAATCTCCCGCACCGTGGCGCTGGCGGTGCGGTTGTTCGGAAATATCTTCAGCCTGGAGATGGCCGCGCTTCTCGTGCTGCTGGTGGCCGGCTTTCTGGTCCCCGTACCGGTGTTGATGCTCCATATCATCGAAGCTCTCGTGCAGGCATACATTTTTGGCACGCTCGCTCTGATTTACATTGCCAGCGGGCTCGAGTCGTTAAACATCAGCCAACCCCAAAAAGAGGAATCGAAAAGTGCATGAAATCAACTGGTTTGTCATTATTTCCACAATAGTCGCGGCGCTGGCGATCGCTATCGGCGTGATGATCCCGGCGCTCTCCATGGGCCGCGCAATTGTGCAGGCGCTCGAAGCCCTCGCCCGTCAGCCCGAGTCCGAGCGCTCCATCATGCGTACGCTGTTCATCGGGCTTGCAATGATTGAGTCGCTTGCGATCTACGTTCTGGTGATCGTGCTGATCATCCTGTTCCGCAATCCGCTGCTCCAGTACCTCACAAAGTAGGAGGATGCGGTGCAACTCGATTGGTCAACTCTCGTTCTCGAAGTCGTCAATTTTCTGGTCCTCGTCTGGATCCTGAAACGGTTCCTGTATAAACCCGTCCTTTCTGTGATTCAGCAGCGTAAGGACTCCATCGATAAAACGCTGGCGGATGCAGATTCCAGAAAAGCCGAAGCAGCGGAACTGGAAGGCAAATACGCGGCTCGGCTCTCCGACTGGAACAGGGAAAAGGAAGCGCTGCGCGAGAGTATGCGACACGATATCGAGCTGGATCGCGCGCGGCTTACCGCGGAACTGCAGACCGCGCTGCAACAGGAGCGCGACCGCCAGAATCTGCTGGCCGAGCGCCGCGCGGCCGAAATGGAGAAACACGCCGCCGAACAGGGCATCCGCGAGGGCCTGCAGTTCACAGCCCGGCTGTTCGCCAGAATCGCGGGTCCCGAACTCGAATCGCGGTTACTGAACGTGGCTCTGGAGGACCTGGCGGCCCTGCCGGCGGCCGCCAGGGAATCTCTGCAGAAAGCCGGTGCAGAGGCTCCCGAAATCAAAATCACAACCGCCTTCCCACTCACCGCGCCGCAGCGGGGAGCGCTTACACAGGCGATCGGCAACACCTGCGCCCGTGATCTCACTTGTTCCTTCCGCGAAGATCCCGGCCTCCTGGCGGGCGCTCGAATCAACATCGGCCCGTGGGTCCTGCGCGCCAACCTGCAGGATGAGCTGACGTTCTTCGCCGGCAAGGTGCGGGATGAAGCCTGATACCGTACTGCTCGCCAAAGCCCGTCCCGCATGGCTCGGTGAGTACCGGTTCACGCTTCGGGTCACGGAGCAGGGCGCCGTCCGCTCCGTAGGTGATGGTATTGCCCGCATAAGCGGGTTGCCGTCCGCTTCCATGGAAGAACTACTTCAGTTCGAGGACGGAAGCCGTGGGCTGGTCTATTCGCTCGAATCGGATTCCATCAGCGCCATCCTGCTGGAGTCGAGTGACACCCTGGCGTCAGGCTCCTCCGTTTCTCTCACCGGCCATCGCCTTGGCATCGCAGTGGGCGATGAACTTATCGGCCGCGTGATTGACCCTTTGGGCGCTCCTCTCGACGGCGGCACAGCCCCCCAATGTTCCGGCTGGCGACCGCTCGAAACGTTGTCACCCCCGATCGTCGCCCGCGACTTCGTCGATGAGCCGCTGTACACCGGCAACAGGATCATCGACACTCTGATCCCCATCGGCAAAGGGCAGCGTGAGTTGCTGATCGGTGATAACGGTCTGGGGAAAAGCTCACTCGCGATCGACGCTGTCGTTAACCAGAAGGGGAAGGATGTTTTCTGCGTCTATGTACTCGTCGGCCAGAAGCGATCAAGCGTCGTCGGCACAATTGAAACGCTGCGCAACGCTGATGCGCTCTCTTACACCACCGTCGTCGTCGCGGAAGCAACTGCCACACCGGGTCTGAAGTATCTCGCGCCCTTCGCCGGATGCGCTGTCTGCGAGGGCTGGGTGGCGAACGGAAGGGACACGCTGATCGTCTATGACGATCTCACCGCACACGCCGAAGCGTATCGGGAATTATCGCTGCTCCTGCGGCGTCCGCCGGGCCGCGAAGCTTACCCAGGCGATATTTTTTATCTGCATTCGCGGCTCCTCGAACGTTCCACCAGACTTGCCGCCTCGTGCGGCGGCGGAAGCATGACGGCGCTGCCCATCGTTGAAACCAGGGAAGGCGAAATCACTTCCTACATTCCGACCAACCTGATTTCCATCACCGACGGCCAGATCTATTTTGACTCCGCGCTTTTTTCAGCCGGCTTCCTCCCGGCGATCGACGTGACACGATCGGTTTCCCGAATCGGCGGCAAAGCCCAGCATCCACGCATCGCGAAGGAAGCCGGCCACATGAAGCTCGACTACCTGCGCTTCCTGGAACTCGAGGTATTCACTCGGTTCGGAGGTAAGCTCGAAGCCTCCGTCGAGATACAGATCAGGCGCGGTCGCGTTCTGCGGGAATTACTGAAACAGGGGCGGCTCTCGCCGCTCTCGGTCGAGCAGCAGATGGCATGGATGGTGGCGTTTAACAGTGGCTTGTTCGACTCCATCGCGCCCGCCAAACTTGCTCCTCCGCTCACGCGGCTGCTCAAGGCGGTTCCGCAATCCGGCATCCGGCTGGACGCGAGCGAAGAGGAATGGCGGGCCGCGGTTACCGCCTGGATCGGCGCAGGCGCCGGAAAGCAGCCATGAGCCGGCGCCGCGGTATTGAAAGCACGCTCCGGAGCCTCACCGAGATCCGCGACATCCTGAATGCGATGAAGAATATCGCCCGAACGGAAGTGAATCGCCTCGGCCGCTTTCTCGAGACTCAGCGCCGCGTCGTCGAAAGTCTGCAGTCGGCCGCAGCTGATTTCAGAAGTTTCTACCCGCAGCTGTTCGAATCGGCGCAGGTTCGCGAGGTCGACATTCTGCTCGGCAGTGAACGGGGATTCTGCGGCGACTTCAACGTCTGCGTTCTGGAGGCCTTTAAGCAGCACCGCTGCCGATCGGACTGCTATGCCGTGACAGTCGGAACGAAACTGCAGGCGCGGCTCGGGGACAGCCTGCCGCAGTCCACGTTTCTCGAGAACGCGAGTGTGGCCGATGAGATCGAAGAGACGATGAGCCGCATCATGGAAGCGGTGAGCAGTGTCCGGCGTGCCCCGGACGCCGCCTTGCGCCTGACGGTGTTCCATCACCACCAGCATGGAGAGTCCGCGAAGATGACCGTGCTTGATCTGTTTGAACAAGCTGAGGTCCCGCTCCAGCGATTTCACTATCCGCCGGCGCTGCAACTCGATCCAGCCGTATTTGCAGGCGAATTGATGCAGCAGTATCTCTTCGCCAGGCTGTACGAATTGCTCTGCAGTTCGCTCCTGACTGAGAACCAGGCGCGCGTGGAACATCTGGAGTCCGCCGTTCAGCGTCTCGATCGCCGGTCTGCGGAGTTGCTCAGGCGGCGAGACGCGCTGCGCGAAGAAGAAATCACAGAAGAAATTGAGGTAATCATGCTGAGCAGCGAAGCCTCCGTGTGACCTTCACGTAACGCCCCCGCGAGTGGTGTTACAATCCCGTACGAAATCACGCGGCGCTGCTGAAACCGGAGTTTCGCGAATGCGCCGCGGAGTCACGTACATGAAGCGCACCCAAACAATTCCCCCATCGCCGTTCCGGCGGCATCTTCGGCTCGCTGCCCGGGCGTGCCTTCTCATCCTTGCTCCCCTCGCACTCCTCGCTCAGCAGCCCGCGGGGGACGTCATCTATTACAACGGCCATTTCGTCACCATGTGGGATAGCCACCCCACGGTGCAGGCAGTCGCGATACGCGGCAATCACTTCCTCGCCGCCGGCACGCTCGCCGAGGTTCGCAAGGCAGCCAGGCCGTCCGCTAGAATGATCGATCTCTACGGACGCACCGTTCTGCCTGGCCTCGAAGACAGCCACACACACCCGATCACCGCCGCGCTCAGCGAGCAGGATGGCCCGCTCCCGGTTCTGAAATCGATTGCCGACATCCAGAAGTACATTCGTAATCGGGTCGACTCTCTCCCTCCGAGCCGCGTGATTCTGATCCCGAAGGTCTACTCCTCGCGCCTGATCGATCGCCGCTATCCGACCCGCCAGGAACTGGACGCGGCCGCGCCCGACCGACCCGCGCTGACCGATAACGGCTATAGCTCGGCGCTGAATTCGGCGGCTCTCCGCATGATCGGCGTTTCGCGCGACACGCCGCAGCCCGCCAACGGCAAAATCATCAAAGACAAAAATGGCGATCCGACCGGCCTGATCATTGGCGCGCCTCAACTGCTGAAACCCCTGCGCACGTCGAAGACCGCAACTCACGATGACATGGTGTGGGCGCTCAAGGCGATGCAGAAGGCCTATAACGCGGTCGGCCTCACCAGCGTCATCGATCGCGCCGAGGGCCCGGATGCCTTTCGCGTATATCAGGAACTGCGCGAGAAAAACGAACTCACCGTGCGCAGCTACGTCACGTATCTGATTACCGGACAGGGAACGCCTGCCGACGTACGGAAAGAAATCCACTCGATTCCCTTCGTCACCGGGCTCGGAGACGACTGGTACCGCGTGGGCTCACTCAAGGTGGTCGCCGATGGCGGCATTCTCCTCGGCACCGCTTATCTTCGCGAGCCGTATGGCGAGAACACCCAGCTCTACGGTTATCACGATCCCACGTATCGCGGCGTGTTGTCCGTGCCGGCTGCAAACCTGGTCGAGATGGCGAAGACAGCGGATGAGCTCGGCTGGCAGATGACCGCTCATGTCACCGGCGGCGGATCGCTCGATCTTCTGCTTGACGCCTACGAAGCCGCCAACCGTGAAAAGCCGATCATGGGCCGCCGGTTCACGGTCACGCATGGTAATTTCCCGAATGCGCGGGCGATCGCGCGTGCGAAGCAACTCGGCGTCGTCTTCGATTGCCAGCCCGCCTGGCTCTATGAAGATGGCGCCGCCATCAAGGACATCTTCGGCCCCGAGCGCATGAAAGATTTCATCCCTCTGCGATCTTTGTTCGACAACGGGATTGTTGTCGCCGGCGGCTCCGACCACATGGTCGGCTTCGATTCGCGGAACGGAATCAATCCCTACAATCCGTTCTTTGGGATGTGGATGGCAATTACCCGAAAGCTCACGGACGGCACAGTGCTGGGGCCGGACCAGACCATCACGCGCGAACAGGCGCTGCGCATGTGGACGCTCAACGGCGCCTACCTGTCATTCGAGGAAAAGATGAAGGGATCGATCGAGCCCGGCAAACTGGCCGATATGGTCGTGATCTCGAAAGACATCCTGAAGTGCCCCGTCGACGAGATCAAAGACATCGACGCGCTGCTCACGATCGTGGATGGCCACGTGGTCTATCGCGACCCGCACATGCCGGCATGAAGCAGCCACACACCCACGAGTCTCTGGCGGCTACCGCACGGGAATCATGTCGCCGGCCTGATCGCCATTTTCGTCCAGCGCCACATACTCCAGATCGCAGTCGAGATCGTGTTCTTCGCAGAGCTTCCTGAAACGCTGAAGGGAGAGCCTGGTTTCGTCCAGACCTTCGGCAGTGTTGCCCTCCAGCAGGAACATTTCATGCCCCTCCGGCGCGGCGTCCGCGTTGTAGCAATAGACATAGATTCGCTCGTCTTCATACACGAACTGATCGCCTGTCAGCTTCAGCTTGGCCTTGAGGTTCTGCGTGTCGAGCCAGGTTTCGAGTAAAGAACGAACGATCTGTGCGTCTGGCGTCGAAATATTTCCGTAAAAGGCGGTCCGGGTCATTGACTTCCCTGTGGGCTGTCCTTCACCGGCAGGTCCGGCTTGAGGTCAAACTTGCCTTCGCGGATCAGCACCGAAATCGTTTCAATATTGAGTTGCGGGTATTTCGCCTGCATAGCGTCAGTCGCCTGCTTGAGCGGCTTGATTATGTCCGACTTCGAATTAATGATACCGGTATCGAACGCGTTCATGAACGTTCGGGCCGAGGCGTTGTAATCCTTCGGCGTACCCTTCGGCTTGGCCGCGTCTGCCTTGATATCGGCTACCAACTGAGAGAGCTGCTCGTGCGTCTTTCCGGCGATCTGGACTTTGGCGTCTTTGAACGTGATCGCGTCTTTAAAGCGATCGATGAGCAGTTGATCGAACTTCGACTCCTCGACAAACACGGCGATATCCACATCATTTGCGGCCGTCTTGCGCAGGGCGGAGCCCTGAATCCGGACGTCGTTCGTCGGCAAGCCCGTTTTCTGCAATTCCGCCAGGAGATCCTTCGAGAATTGCCGGTATTGCGCTTCATCGGCAAACTTGTAGGGAAATCCTCGCTTGCTGATTTCATTCGCCCAGTTCTCCATCTGCTGCATCAGGTCGGCGGCTGAGATTGCTTTATCGATGCGCGAGCCGACGTAAAGCAGGTCTTCGATCACCCTGTCGCTCAGGCCCAGTTCTTTGCCTTTGGAGATGATCGCGTCCACTTCGGTGCCGTTATAGGTGAACTGGAATTTCGGATTACCGGCGATGCGCGCCTTGACCCGGTTCACAATCGCCTCTTTAGCCGCAGCCAGCGCCTCCTTGTGGGCCTGTTGCGCTTCCTCATCCAGCTTTTGTTTCGTGATCCGTTCCTGCTCGCCGGCGATAAACTGTTTTGCTTTTTCTTCCGCGAGTGCGGCCTCGAGCTTGTCCGCCGCGGCTTTCATGTCGTCGTGGTTCTTCGCCGCATCCACTTCCTTGAGGAATTCGTCGATCTTCGAGCCGTACTCCTGGGCGAGGCGGTCGAGCTCGGCGGGAACATCCGTCTTAAGCGCGTTCACCAGCCTGGTTCTGTAGTCCTCGACAGCCGTTCTGCCCTCGGGCGTCTTCACCAGCTCGCTGTAGTTGATTCTCTGATCCGGCGGTACCTTCGATGGATCGATGAAGCCGCCGTCGCCCTTGTCGAGTCTTTCGGCGAACTGTTCGGGCGTGAGCTTCTCCAGTTCCCCTGCCGCATCAATCGCTTTTTGCTTCGCCGCTTCCGCGGATTTGAACAGCTCGCTCTTCAGTCCTCCCAGTTCGGCGCTGATCTTTGGCTTGAGCTCGTATATCGAGCCCTTGAGGCGAATCCTCTCGCGGAAGTTCTTGAGTGACGTCTTGAACTTGTTGACCGCTTCCGGGAATGCGGCTTTAGCAGCGAAGTGAAGTACCGCCGCGACAACAATCAATGCCACGCCAACGATTACGTTGGCCCGCGCGGCCGCCGCGAGCTTCACATTCCGGTCGAATTCTTCCGGCGTCTTCGCCTGCGATGCAGCCTTGATGCGAAGTTCGGATTCGACGCCGGAAAGAACCAGCGTCGAACCCAGCAGAACTGTTGCCGCCGCGGTGATAGTAGCGAGCTCACCAATTCCCGTCAGCCAGCTCGCGACGTAAAGCACGCCCGCGACCGCCAGCAGCCAGCCGGAAAGCTTCGCGCCCGCGCCCGTGCCGGCCGCCCATCGCGCCCACGAGTTGGCGTCGCCGTTGGCTGCCTCTTTAATATCTTTGCCGATTGCGGAAAATGTCTCCGGCGTGTTAACGAGCGTTGCGGACTTGGCAAAATCCTTGAGCGTCTCGCCGGGATGCGACGCCATGTACTTCAACTGCGCTTCAGTCAGCTCGTTCGTCTTCTCTCGCGCCAGCTTGTAACGATCGCTCTCGCTCAGCTTTCCATAGGAAGCCGCGTCCACGTCCTTCAGCTTGTCGTTAAACGTCTCCTCCAGACTCTTTTCCTTACCGCCCTGCTTCTGGCTCGCCTGCTGTTTCTGCAGTTCTTCGTCAAGCGCTTTCTTGAGTTCCGCCCTGCGGGCGAGAAACATGTCGACAGCCTTCTCGAACAGATTGAGATCCCGCGTCCCGCCCGCCGAGAGCAGCTTAAAAGCGGTCAAATCTTCGTGCGTGAATTGCTTCAGTTTTTCGGAAATTCGGATCAGCTGCTGGTAATCGGATGGCTTGAAACTGGCGGCCTTGCCCATCAGGTCGAGAACTTCAGGAGGAAGGCTTTCAAGCACCTTCTTTTCACGCAGGACCTCTTCCAGTTGACTCTCGCGCGCTTTGGCGCTGCCTTCTTTCGTCCCGGCGCTCCCCTTGCCGGATTTGTCTCCGGAAAGTTCCCGATACCGTTTTTCCACTTCGACGTCGACCTGGCTCTTCTGCGTCTTCGAAAGCTGGCCATATTCCTTCTTCGACTGCTCTTTTTCCTTTTTCGCCTCGGGGCCCTTTTGGGCGTCAAAATCGCTCTTGGGAACGTTGAAACCGACCACTTTTCCCCGGATCGATTCGATTGTCGTGCCGGGCACCCACTGCCATTTGGCGTTGATGACGCGGCCGTAGACAAGAATTTCGCAGAGCCGATTCACTTCCTCCAGATCTTTGGCATCTGTCGGGACCTGGATTGTGAAATGGTAACGATCATCCTGATCCTGTTTTCCTCCCTGGCGCTGAATGAGTCTGCGCCAGAGTCCACGCCGCTGCTGTGCGACGTGAGTCAGTTCGTGAGCAAGCAGCCGCCGTCCTTCACCGGAATGGGGATTGTATTTTCCCTCGGCGAAATAGATATCCGTTCCGTGGGTGAAGGCGCGGGCGTGCAGGTCCCGGTTCATGCCCGCCGCCGCGGCGTCCGTGTGAACACGAACGGCGGAGAAATCTGCCCCGATGTGCTGCTCCATGTGCGCGCGGATACCGCCGGGGAGCGGGCTTCCTCCGCCGCGCGTTCCACCGCGCAG
>CAZPZE010000235.1:0-11367 GCA_964590625.1 uncultured Solibacteraceae bacterium | reverse complement strand
AAATAGTACTCCTGTACCGAGGCAAAAGGAAGGGGTGGCCGGCAGTCAGCCGGCGGGCCGGTTGCGGGTTCCGGGTTGGAGAGCACCATGCGGTTCCCGCGGACCGTGCGCGGGCTGGGTGGGCGGTAACTAGCCCAACGGCCGGTTGCGGATTCCGGGTTACAGAGCACCATGCGGTTCCCGCGGACGGTGCGCGGGCCGGGAGGGCGGTAACTAGCCCAACGGCCGGTTGCCGGTTCCGGGTTGGGAAGCACCATGCTGTTCCCGCGGACCAAAGCGAGCCAACGGGAGCGGTAGTAAATCCGAGGGCCGGTTGCCGGTTCCGGATCGGGGAAACCATGCGGTTCCCGCGCACCGCGCGCGGGTCGGCGGGCGGACCATAGCCGTCCTGAAACAGAGCAGCCCCTATTGGTAACCTAGGTAATTGCATGACTAATGAAGAGATACGGGAATTAATCCGGCTGGCGGAAGAGACGGGGATCGCCGAGCTGGAGGTGCAGCGCGGTGAGAATCGCGTTCGCATCCGTAAATCCTTAGGCGCGGAAGGCAATATCGTGCTGGCGGCTCCACAGGCCACGGCGCCCGCCGCGCCGGCTCCCGCTTCGCCTGCACCAAAGGCAGACGCTCCGGCGGCAAAACAGCCGGATTCGCTGATCTACGTGAAGTCACCCATCGTCGGGACATACTACGAAAGCTCGTCGCCGGGCTCGCCCCCGTTTGTCACGGTGGGCGAAAAAGTCACGCCGGGAAAAGTTCTGTGCATCATCGAATCGATGAAGCTCATGAACGAAATCGAGGCGGACGCCGCGGGCGTGATCGAGACGAAGCTCGTACAGAACGGCCAGCCGGTGGAATACGGAGAAGCGCTCTTTGGCATCCGTCCCCTTTGACAAAATCCTGATCGCCAACCGCGGCGAGATCGCGCTGCGCATCATCTGCGCCTGTAAGGATCTCGGCATTCCGACGGTTGCGGTTTATTCGGAAGCCGATCGCCACAGCCTTCCCGTCCGTTTTGCTGATCAGGCGATCTGCATCGGACCGGCGAAAAGCGCGCGGAGCTATCTGGACATTCCGTCCATCATCAGCGCGGCGGAAATCACCAACGCCACCGCGGTCCACCCTGGCTACGGATTCCTCAGCGAGAACTCGAACTTCGCCGAGATCTGCAGCGTTTCCGGCATCAAGTTCATTGGCCCGAAGCCCGACGTGATTTCGAGCATGGGCATCAAGGAACGCGCGCGCGCCATCATGAAGGAGCACGGCGTGCCGATTCTGCCGGGTTCCGAAGGCGTGCTCTCGAGCCCCGAAGAAGCGATCGACACGGCGGAGAAGATCGGCTATCCGGTCATCCTGAAAGCTTCGGCCGGCGGCGGCGGGCGCGGCATGCGCATCGTCAATTCGTCGGATGAGCTGCCGGGGCTGCTGGCGCAGGCGCAGTCGGAAGCAGGCGCCTCGTTTTCGAGCGCGGATGTTTATCTCGAAAAATTCATCGGCGCGCCGCGCCACATCGAATTCCAGATCCTCGCGGACGAGCATGGCAATGTCGAGATTCTCGGCGAGCGCGATTGCAGCATCCAGCGGCGGCATCAGAAGCTGGTGGAAGAATCGCCCTCGCCCGCGCTGAGCGACAAGGTTCGCAAGCGCGTGATGGCGAAGCTGAAGGATGCCCTCAAGGCCATCGGCTACACCAACGCGGGAACGGTCGAGTTCCTGATGGATGAGAAGGGCGATCTCTATTTCATCGAAGTCAACGCGCGCATTCAGGTGGAACATCCGGTGACCGAGATGGTGACCGGGATCGATCTGGTGAAAGCGCAGATCCGCATCGCCGCCGGCGAGAAGCTGGACGACATTCTGTGCGGGCCGGTGGTGAACCGCGGGCACGCCATCGAATGCCGCATCAACGCGGAGAATCCGGAAACGTTTGCGCCGTCGCCCGGCCGCATCACCGGGCTGAACCTGCCGGGCGGCATCGGTGTCCGCGTGGACACGCACGCGTATCAGGATGGCGTGATTCCGCCTTACTACGATTCGCTCGTGGCGAAACTCATCGCTTACGGTGCGGACCGCGACGAAGCGATCGCGCGCATGAAGCGGGCGCTCGATCTGTTCGTGGTGGAAGGCATTCATACGTCGATCCCGCTGCACAGACGGATCATGAACGAGCCGGATTTCGTTGCCGGCACGTTCGATACCAACTTCATCAAACGCTGGATGTAGGAGGGCTACGTGGCTGCGAAGAGCATGGCCAGGAAGATCCGATTCGGAGTTCTGGGCGCCGCGAGAATCGCAACGGTCCGGGTGATTCCCGGCATGAAGACGTGCGAGCTCGCGGAAGTCGCTGCGATTGCTTCGCGCGACATCGGCAAAGCCAGGGAAGCGGCCTCGCAGCTCGGCATTGAGAAGGCATACGGTTCCTACGAAGAGCTTCTGGCCGATCCCGAAATCGACGTCATCTACAACCCGCTGCCGAATCATCTGCATGTGCCGTGGTCGATTCGCGCGATGGAAGCCGGAAAGCATGTCTTGTGCGAAAAGCCGATCGGCATGAATCGCGAAGAGGCGCTGCAGATGATTGCGGCGCGCGATCGCACAGGTGTGAAGGCGGGCGAAGCATTCATGGTGCGGGTGCATCCGCAGTGGCTGCGAACCGCCGAAATCGTGCGTTCAGGCGAGATTGGCGACCTGCTCACGATGCACTGCGTGTTCGGCTACTTCAATCGCGACGCGGCGAATATCCGCAACCGCCCCGAATACGGCGGCGGTGCCCTGATGGATATCGGATGCTATCCGATCTTCTTCGCACGCTGGATATTCGGCTGCGAGCCCCGGCGCGTCAGCGGCCGCATCGAGCGCGATCCGGATTTCGGCACGGACCGCACCACATCGGGCCTGCTCGAATTTCCCAACGGCCAGGCGCTGTTCACCACAAGCACGCAGATGAACCCGTACCAGCGGGCGCAGTTCTTCGGGACGAAAGGGTACGTGGAAGTCGAGATTCCGGTCAATGCCCCGCCGGAGCGCGAGGCGCGTATCTTCGTTCGCGTGGGCACGGAAGACCGCACCGAGACGTTCCCCATCTGCAATCAGTACGGGCTGCAGGGCGATGCTTTTGCGCGCGCGATTCTGGACGGCGGCGAAGTTCCGGTGAGCCTCGAAAATGCCGCCGGAAACATGGCCGTGATCGACTCTTTGCTCGCCAGTGTGAGATAGAGACCGCGGCGGTCTTACACTGAAATTTAGTTATTCAGATAACTGCATGCCATCCAACATTCATCCGATTCGGGAATTTGTTGTCCGTCCGGCCCTGCCGCCGCAGCTCGCGAGGATGCAGCAACTCGCCAACAACATTCTGTGGGCATGGGAACCGCCGATTCGGGCGCTGTTCCGGCGCCTCGAGCCGGCGCTGTGGAAAGAATCCGGTTACAACCCTGTCGTGATGCTGGGGCGCGTTTCGCAGGCCACGCTGGAAAAGATGGCGGCGGACCCGCGCTTCATCGCGCAGTACCAGCTTGCGTGCCAGCGCTTCGATTCGCATATGAAGTATCCGCGAACGAGCAACGACGGTAAGGTGATCGCCTATTTTTCCGCCGAATACGGGCTCACGGAGTGCCTGCCGATTTATTCGGGCGGCCTCGGCATTCTCTCGGGCGATCACATGAAGTCGGCGAGCGATCTCGATTTGCCGCTCGTGGGGGTGGGGCTACTCTATCAGTTCGGCTATTTCCGGCAGAATCTGAATGCCGATGGATGGCAGCAGGAACGCTATCTCGAAAACGATTTCTACTCGCTCCCGGTTCAGCCTGCCACCGACGAGAATGGCCACCAGATCTCGGTCAACGTCGACTTGCCGACCGGGCCGGTCGCGATTCGGGTGTGGAAGCTCGCGGTGGGGCGCGTCGAGATGATCTTCCTCGATACGAACACGCCCGAGAACGCGCGCCCCGAGGATCGAAGCATCACCGGCCAGCTCTATGGCGGCGATAACGACATGCGCGTCCGCCAGGAGATTGTGCTCGGAATCGGCGGCATGCGCGCGCTCGAAGCCCTGAATTACAAGCCGACGGTCTTCCACATGAACGAAGGCCATTCGGCGTTTCTGGCGCTCGAACGAATCCGGCTCTTCATCGAACGGCAGGGGCTGAGCTTCGATGAAGCCGTGGAGGCCACGCGCGTCAACAACGTTTTCACCACGCACACGCCGGTTCCGGCCGGCATCGACCTGTTCGATTCCGGGCTGATGTTTCACTACTTCAACCCGTTCTGCCAGAGTGCGAAAATCGAATTCGAGCGCTTTATGGGGCTGGGGCGGCGCAATCCGAACGACTCCAATGAGCCCCTTTCGATGGCGATTCTGGCGCTCAACACGTCGGCCTACCGCAACGGCGTGAGCAGGCTGCACGGCGAAGTTTCGCAGGAAATGTGGAACGACCTCTGGCCTACGCTGCCGGTTGCCGAAACGCCGATCACCTGGGTGACGAACGGCGTGCATACGCCGAGCTGGATCAACGGCGATCTGGCGGATCTCTACGACCAGTATCTGGAGCCCGACTGGCGCAGCCGCTGGCACGATCGCGCCATGTGGCGGCTGGTGCGCGATATTCCCGACGAAGAGCTGCTCGAAATGCATCGCCGGCGCAAGCGGCGTCTGATCTCGTTCGTGCGCGAGCGGCAGACGGCATCCGCGGCGCGGCGCAAGGCGGCCGCGACGGAAGTGCGGACTTCCGCCGAAGTGCTCGATCCCCGCGCCCTGACCATCGGATTCGCGCGGCGCTTCGCTACGTACAAGCGCGCCACGCTGCTGTTCCGCGATGTCGACCGGCTGCGGAAGATCCTGTGCCATCCCGAGCGTCCCGTGCAGGTGGTGATTGCCGGTAAAGCCCATCCGCGGGATCAGCCCGGCAAGACGTTCATTCGCGAAATCGCCCAGCTGGCGCGCGATCCGCAGCTCTGGAAGCACATCGTGTTCGTGGAAGATTACGACATGAAGGTGGCGCGCGAACTCGTGCAGGGCGTCGATCTTTGGCTGAACACGCCGCGGCGCGGTGAAGAAGCGTGCGGGACCAGCGGTATGAAAGCCGGCATCAACGGCGTTCTCAATCTCTCGGTGCTCGATGGCTGGTTCGACGAAGGCTATGAGATATCGGGCGGCTGGGCTATCGGCGATCGCGAGCAGTATTCCGATGACCAGGATGCGATCCACGCGAGCAACATCTACTACCTGCTCGAAAACGAAATCGTTCCGCTGTATTACGGACAGTCCGAAGGCGGTCTTTCGAGCGACTGGGTGCGCCGCATGAAGGAATCGCTGATGAATCTGACGCCGCAGTTCGATGCGCGGCGCATGGTGGACGAATATTCCCGCAAGCTCTACGATCCTTCGCATTCGAACTGGATGTGGATGGAGGGCGGCAATTTCGAGGAAGCGCGCTCGCGTGCGCGCTGGAACGCGCGTGTGCGCGATCTGTGGCCGCAGGTGCAGTTTGTCGACATGGGCCCCGCGCCCGAAACTCCCGTGATGAGCGGCGAGCCGATTCACGTGCGCGCCGAACTCAATCTCGCCGGACTGAAGCCGGAAGACGTGCGGGTGGAATGCCTGATCGGGCCGATTGGCGCCGGCGGCAATCTGGAGAAGACCGAGGTGATTTCCATGTCCGGCTCGCGGCTCGAAGGCGAGATTGCGCTCTTCGAGCGGGAGATTATTCCGGACCAGACGGGTCGGCTCGGCTACGCGATTCGCGTGAGCCCGAACCATGACGATAATCCGCTGACGCGGCCGGTAACGAGCCTGCTGAAGTGGAGCCGGTAGGCAGGCTCAGGCCGGCTTACGTCCGGAAAGCACCGCCACTACTTTTTCCGTGATCTGATCCACCAGGCCCGACATCGCGGAATCGAGCGCCACCGTCACAGCGGCGCGCACCTGTTCGGGATCGATCACCGCGACCGAACGCGGCGCGACCGGCGCGCTGCGAACCACCGGAGCGGCCGCGCGCTTGCGCCCGCTGACGAATCGCCCGATCGATTCCAGCAGCACGCTGGCTTCGAACGGCTTGCGCAGAATGCCATCCGCGCGCACGCGGTCCACCTGCGCTTCGTCGACTGCTTCCACGGGTCCGGCCGTCAGAATCACCGGCGCTCCGCTCGTGCGCTTCACGTATTCGCACAGCTCGAAGCCGGTGACTTCCGGCATCGACATATCGGCGAGGATCAGATCCGGCTGAGCATCTTCGAGGCGCAGCATTGCCACCTTGCCGTCGCTGACGGTGATGACTTCGTGACCTTCGTCACGAAGGATGCGTTCGCCGATACGCTGGGCGTGCGGACTATCGTCCGCCAGCAGGATGCGGCTCATTGCTGAGCGGCTGCGGCCGGCGTCGTTGTGGTAGCAGGCGTCGCCGCCGCGCCCGGGGGCGTGGCGGAAGTCGTTTCCGTGCCCGGCTTCGGAGGATTCTTCTTCGCCTTCTTCGCGGCGGCCGCGGCGGCCTTCTGCTGAGCTTTGGCCTGGGCTTCCATGCGCTTGCGGTATTCGTCCAGTTCCTTCTTCGTACGGTTGGTGGGAAGAGGAGCAGCGGCGGCAGGCGTGGAACTATCGGTTGAAACTCCGGCCGAATCCGTGCTGGCTTTGTGCTCGCCGGCAAGCTGCGAAACGGAGTAGCGTGCGTCGTTGCGCTGGTCGATCACTGTCGAATTGTTCGCAACGCCGATGCCGACATCCGAAGTGCCCGTGGCGCCGCCAGTGGCGGGCGCGCCAGGCTGCAGGCCGCTGTTGACGTCAGCCGGAACGCTGACGGGAACCGGCGGCCGCACGGCTGACATCGCCGGATTGCCCTGCTTCGCGGCATCGCCCACTTCCGGGTGGCCTGTCACCACATGGCCGACCTTGCCCAGGAAACCGGCGTGCGTCCGGTTATCGATGTTGTATTTCATCCGCGCGTATGCATCCGGATCGGAATCCGGAATGGGCCGCTTCATCTCGGTCAGCCGCGCCTTGGCGTCGTTCAGGTGGTAGCTCGCGGGGTAATCGCGGACGATCTTTGTGAGCGCAGCGGCTTCCTGATTTTCAAACCGGTCACCCATCTTGCGGAAGGTGTCCGCCTCTTTCCAGAGCGCATCGTCCACACCGCTGTACAGAGGGTACTGTTGCGAAAGATAAGCGTAGCGGGCTTCGGCGGCGGGCATCGCGCCGCGGTTGTAATAGAACTCGGCAGTGCGGTATTCCTTATCCGCCAGAATCTCCTGCACGTTGCGAAGTTTCTGTTCGGCCGGCTTCGCGAACTTCGAATTCGGGAACTGCACAATGACCTGCCGGCATTCGTCCTCGGCGCGCTGCGCTTCGGCGCTGTCGCGGTCCGGCTCGAGCAGCTGCTTCACGTGAATGTCACAGATCTTCGACTGCGACTCCGCCGCTTCTTCCATGTTCGGGTAGAAGAGGATGAAATCCTTGTATTCAATTTCGGCCTGCGCAAGACCGTGCGCGTCGCCTTCGCGGAACCAGCTGTCGGCAATCGCCAGCTTCGCCTTCGCCAGATATTCGCTTGTGTCGTAGGTGTTGATCAGCGTGTTCAGAGTGATGCGCGCCGTCAGATAGTTCCCGTGCTCGATGTTCTTGATCGCTGCGTCGTAAAGCAGCTTATCGGGCTGGAGCGTGTCCTTCGTGATGGCGGTCGCGTACTTCTTCTTGTGGAAGAGGCCGAAGCCGCAGAGCAGGTTCACGCCGACGGCGAGGCCCGCCACCAGCAGCAAAGGATTGCGGAATAGGGGGTTGCGTGAATACATCGGTTAACTCTTCCTATTAGACCATTTAAGCAGGCATTCCGGGTGCCAGCTTCGGCGGAGATTTAAACCCTCAGGATTCAGACACGTACGGCGAGGGCGTTGTCAGCGAGGCGCTGCAGGTCTCTCACAGTTGCAGCGGAATCTTCACTGTGAAACACAGTGGACCCCGCCACCAGCCAGTCACACCCCGCCCGGACGATCGACTCGACATTCCCCAGGGTCACGCCGCCGTCAATTTCGATCTTGAAGTGGAGGCCCCGCTCGCGGCGGGTGCGGTCCAGCCGCTGGATCTTTTTGAGGGAGTTCGGGATGAATTTCTGGCCGCCGAAGCCCGGATTGACGCTCATCACCAGGATGTAATCGGCAACATCCAGAATGTCTTCCAGCACGCTCACCGGCGTGGCGGGGTTGATCACCACCCCCGCTTTCGCACCGAGCGACTGGATGTGGCGGACCGTACGGTCGAGATGCGTGGCCGCTTCGTAATGGACGGAAACCTGATCCGCGCCCGCTTCAATGAACAGCGGCGCGTACTTGTCTGGATCCGTGATCATCAGATGGACGTCCAGAACGCTCTTCGTGATTCTGCGGATGCACTCGACGACGGGCGGCCCCAGCGTGAAATTCGGGACGAAATGGCCGTCCATGATATCCACGTGCAGCATGTTGACGCCGCCGCGTTCCACGCGCGCGATTTCATCGGCGAGGTGGGCGAAATCGGACGCGAGGAGAGAGGGGAGGATGTGGGGCATCGCCGTCTCCCCTGATTATCGCTCAGCGTGAGAGAACGGCCGCAAAAAATCCGTCGCCGGGGTCGCGGCCGGGAATGCGGTGCATGGTCTTGAGAACCTTCGCGCCCGAGGCGGCGACGACATCTTCGTTCTCCTCGCGTTCGAGCGAACAGGTGGAGTAAACCAGAATCCCATCCGGCGCGAGTTGCGCGAGGCCGTTGCGCAGTATCGCGATCTGGCGTTCCTGAAGCGGGGCGAAATCGTCGGGCTCGAGCTTCCACTTGATTTCGGGATTGCGGGCGAGCGTGCCGGTGCCGGAGCAGGGAGCGTCGATCAGGATGCGGTCGAATGGACGGCTGAACGGGAGCGGATTGCGGGCATCGAGCACCACGACCGGAACGTTGAGCGGCGCGAGCCCCCGCGCGCGGCTGAGGTGGAATTCGCAGGCGACCGCCTGCACCGGGGTTTCGATCGCCTGCGCGGTTTTGTTCCCCGGTGCGGCGCAGAGGTCGAGGAAGGTCTGTCCGGGACGAAGCTGAAGCAGCGGCACCACGCATTGCGCGGAGATGTCCTGGAAGCGGAAAAGCTTCGGATCGCCGTGCGGAAGGCGGTAGCAGCCGGGGACATCGGTGGGTTCCGCGCCTTCAGGCGGCTGCGCGCTGCCGACGCGAATGTAGCGTTCCGGAATCATGAGACTGGCACGCGCGATTCCCTGCGCCGTTTCAAGGCCGTATTGTTTGGTCCAGCGATCGAGCAGCCAGGCGGGTGTGGAAAGCGATTCCGGAATTTCCACCGGCTTCCGCAGCGACTGCCGCAGAACGGCGTTGACGAAATTCGCGGCGGATTCATTGCCGGCGCGCCGCGAGAGTTCGACCGCATCATTCACGATGGCGTGCGGAGGAACGCGATCCTGAAAACGGAGCTGATAGAACGCCATCTCGAGGGCGATCCAGACTTCGGGATCGATATTCTCCGGCGGGACTTTCGAATACGAACGGATCAGGCCATCGAGCTCACCGCGGCGGCGGAGAACGCCGAACACGATATCCGACGCGAGACCGGCATCGCGCGGATCAAGATGCGTCGATTTCGCGGCGAGCGCTTCAGCCGACCACGCGCCGCGCTCTACCGCCAGCAGAGCGGCGAATGCGGCTTTTCGTGCGGGCGCGAGATTCATTACTCTTATTCTCTCCGGTAACGTGAATTTCATTCGACGCTGTGCTACATTGGAATTAGTCTAATTTTAGACGCGTGTCGAATCTGCATTCCACCAGGAAAACTGAAGAAGCTCTGCAAGCCGCGGGACTCCGTTGTACGCCGCAGCGAATCGCGGTGCTCGACTATCTGGTACGCCATCCCGATCATGGGACGGTCGACGAGCTGTGGCCTGCGCTGAACAAGCGCCACGTCCAGGCCTCGCGCGCGACGGTTTACAACACTCTGCACTCGCTGGTGAAGGCCGGGCTGGTCAGCGAATTCAAGCTGGATGGCGCAGCGGCCCGCTACGATGCCTGCCTGCAGCCGCACCATCACTTCATCTGCGATCGCTGCGGCATGGTGGAGGATCTCGAATGGTTCGAGGTGCCGGCGCTCGAAGGAAAGCGCAGGGGCTTGCGTTCCATCCGGTCGTATGAAGTAGTGGTGAGAGGAGTGTGCCCGAAATGTCACTAGCCGATAAACGCTGCGTCCCCTGTGAAGGGGGAGTGCCAAAGCTGAGCCCGGAGCGTGTGAAAGAACTGCTGACGCAGATTCCCGGATGGGAAGCGCCCGGGGACCATCATCTTCACCGCGTCTTTCGTTTTCCCGATTTCAAACAGGGACTGGACTTCGTCAATCGCGCCGGCGCAATCGCCGAAGCGGAAGGCCACCATCCCGATCTTCTGCTCGCCTGGGGGCGGGTGGAAGTCACGATTTTCACCCATAGTATCGACGGTCTGAGCGAAAACGATTTCGTTCTCGCCGCGAAAATTGGGCAGCTTTAGCCACGTCGCTTTTTTAAACAACGAGAGGACTTAAAACACAGCATGCTTGGAGTAGGAGATCGTTTTCCGCAATTCAGTCTGGACGCCACCGTTTCAACCGATCCGAAATCGGCGTTCAAAACCATCACGGATGAAGATTACAAAGGCAAGTGGAAGGTGTACTTCTTCTGGCCGAAGGATTTCACTTTCGTCTGCCCCACCGAGATCGCGGCATTCGGCAAACTGAACTCGGATTTCGCCGACCGCGACGCCCAGATCCTCGGCGGCAGCACGGATTCGGAATTCGTGCACCTCGCATGGCGCACCCATCACGCCGACCTGAAGGATCTTCCCTTCCCGATGCTCGCCGATATCAAGCGCGAGCTCTGCGACTCGCTCGGGATTCTGGACCGCAATGCCGGCGTAGCACAGCGCGCCACCTTTGTTGTCGATTCGGAGGGCATCATCCGCTTCGTTTCAGTGAACGATCTTTCGGTGGGCCGCAACCCGCAGGAAGTGCTGCGCGTGCTGGATGCGCTGCAGACGGACGAACTCTGCCCCTGCAACTGGCAGAAAGGCGAAGCGGTCCTCAAGGTCTGACATGGATCGCGTGTATGAGCTGTTTCCCGACTACGCGCGCGATCTGAAGATCAATCTTCAGAACGTGCTGAAGCAACCCGAACTCACCGAGCAGCAGACGTGGGGCACGGCAGTCGCTTCGGCGGTGGCGTCGAGGAATCCGCAGATCATGGGAGCGGTGCTGGAGAAGGCAAGCCAGCACCTTTCTCCCGAAGCCATGGGAGCCGCCAAAGCCGCGGCGGCCATCATGGGGATGAACAACATCTACTACCGGTTCCAGCATCTGAGCGGGAACGAGCGTTATTCCGAAATTCCGGCGC
>CAZPZE010000234.1:0-5688 GCA_964590625.1 uncultured Solibacteraceae bacterium | reverse complement strand
CTCGTGCAGTCCGAGCTCGCTGGCAACCCTGCCGACGCGGTCATCTTCGCAGGGCCAAAAGCCTTTATTGATCAGCCGGTTACGATGGATGACCTCAAGGAAATTGGCAACATCAGTTACCCGGTCTTCTACATGAACTATTTGCTGATGCCGGCGGGAGACTGGAGCGATGCCCCGGCTTGGCGGGATGCCATCGGCAACGTGGTCAAGCGGCTCCACGGCTACGAATACACAATTTCACGCCCCCACGACCTTTGGGCCGCCTGGGTTGATATCATGAATCGCATCTCGAGGGTGAAACTTCCCAATACCGCCAGCGCGTCTCCCCATTAGTATGTTTTTGCGCTTCAGGCGGGTTTCCAGTCCTTTTTTTGTCGGATTGCCGGTTGCCATTGCGGCAGCGGCGCTTTTCGCGCCACCTGCCGGGGCGCAGCGTTACACCGATCCGGACACTCTTGCACCGAATATCCCCAGCCCGCAGGTCGTCGTTGAACGCATGCTGACCCTCGCCGACATCAAACCCGGCGAAACCGTCTATGACCTCGGCTGCGGCGACGGCCGCATCGTGATCACCGCTGCCACGAAATTCTCCGCCAAAGCTGTCGGCGTCGAGATCCGGCGCGACATCTACGAGAAGACCGCGGCCCATGTCTCCAAACTCGGCCTGGCCGAGCACGTCCACATCGTTCACGGCGATGCGCTCAAAACCAACCTCGCCCCCGCCGACGTGGTTACGCTCTACCTCCTCACCAGTTCAAACGAACGCCTTCGTCCCGTGCTGGAAGCCCAGCTCCATAAGGGTGCCCGCGTTGTTTCCCACGATTTTGAGATCCACGGCTGGAAGCCGGAGAAGACCGAGAAGGTGCTCGTCGAAGGCCGTCCCCACATGATCTACGTCTACAAAATAGGAACCGAACGCAGGTAGACGGCACATCCCTGCTCCGCCCGCCGACAAGCAGCAGCGAATTACTTGATCTGAAGATTGATCACCGGCGTCGCTTTTGAATCGAACGAGCTCAGCGTTTTCGAAGAGCTGGTTTTGCCCTTCGATTCCGCTTTCACTTCGTAGTCGATGTCTTTGCTCAGCCCCGAAAAATAATAATCGCCCTTGCTGCGCGTGATGAAGGAGCGAACCTGCAGCGTCCGGGTGTTCTTGAGCTGAACCACCGCGCCCTCAATCGGCTTTCCATCCGCATCCGTCACAAATCCGCTCAGCGAACGCTCCGTGGCGGCCCGCTTCTGTTCGTCCTTGGTCGGGACACCGTCCTTCTGCCCCTTGCTCAGCACCCAGGCAGGAGGACCGTTCCCCTGCCCGTCGCTCGCCTTCGGGTCAGTGCTCTGGCCCAATACGGGAACGGTAAAGACGGCAGCCGCCGCGAGGATCCGCACGACAGGTCGATTCAACATAGGCTTTCTGCCTTCATTCTAGCGCCGCACGCGCAGGTATGGCATAAATGCCGCCAGTTGGATGAAATCATTGCACGGCAATGCGCCTGCATGCGTCACTGTCCTTCATGAGGAAACTAACCTGGTTGTGTCTTCTGGGCGCGGTCATCCTGCTCGCGGTGCAAATGGTTCCGGGCCAGCCGCGGCGTACGGGTCCTGGCCGGGCCATTGGCGGCGGTTCCCAGTCCGCCGTCTTCGCTCCTTATGAGATGATGTCCGTCTTTCCGCAGGAAACAGCCGCCGGTGAGTTCGAGCAGGTCGACCCTGCCCAGCTTCAGGCGCTCTCCGCCGATGGATGGCAGCTCGTCTCCGTCGCCCCCTATGCCTATCGCAATGAAGGGCATAATGCCTCCACCGAAGCCACCCTGCCCCCGCCGCCTCTGGTCACGCAGGTCTATCTGGCCTACTTTTTCCAACGCAGCCGGATGATGCACTAGGGGCGAGGAACGGTATCGCGCGTCCTCAGGAGGTGGAAGACAACGCCACAAAATGGCCCCGGAATCAGCGCGTCCTGCTGAAGATACGGGACCAGCCCCCTGGCCCTAATCGTGCTGTGCGTTCGAGGCATGAGTCAGCCAACGACTGCGGCAACGGAGGACTGTCGCACCCAAACGGGCCTCACCCGCGAAGGCCTGAGAGAAAAAGTGATCGCCTGTCTCGCCGAGGCCGCCGAAGCCCGCGGCATGAGCGCCGACCTCAACCTCACCGATAATTCCGTCCTTCTGGAATCCGGCCTCGACTCGCTCGGATTCGCCGTCCTCGTCGTCCGGCTCGAAGAGACGCTCGGATACGATCCGTTCGTTCTGATGAACGAACCCGTCTACCCGAAAACTTTCGGGGAATTCCTCGATATCTATATGCGCCACCTGCCGGTTTCCGCGCCCGTCGAACACTAGCCGGTTACACTGGCCTTGTGCTGCGCATCGATCGGATTGAAACGGTTCAGGTTCCGCCCCGCTGGGGATTGCTTCGCGTCATCGTGGACGGCGGTCTGGAAGGCTACGGCGATTACAGCGTGGAAGGCCAGCTCAGTTCCACCGAAGCCCTCGTCCATGAGCTCTCCGAACATTTCATCGGACAGGACGCCCGCGATCTCCGCCGCCTTGTCCGCGGCGCTTACGATCAGAACTTCTACCATGGAGGCCCGCACTACATGTCCGCGCTCGGCGGCATCGAGATGGCCCTTTGGGACATCCTCGGCAAGAGCCTGAACCAGCCCGTTCACCGCATGCTCGGCGGACGCGTCCGCGATAAGGTCAAGGTCTACCGCTGGGCGGGCGGAAACAACAACGCGCCCGGCGCGGCGGCGGAAGAAGCGGCGAAGGTGGTCTCCGAAGGCGCGCGCGCCCTGAAGATGAACGCCTGCCCGCCCCTCGCAGCCATCGATACCTACGGTGGAATCCGCGCGGCGGTTGATCGCGCCCGCGCCGTCCGCGATGCGGTCGGTCCCGAAATCGATATCGCGTTCGATTTCCACGGACGCTGCAACGTCCCGATGGCGCGGCGTCTGGCGAAAGAACTCGAATTCGCGAATCCCCTGTTTTACGAAGAGCCCGTGCGGCCCGATTACAACCGCTGGCTCCCGGAAATCGCTGCCATTACCCACATCCCGATCGCAACCGGCGAGCGCATGCACACCGTCTCCGAATTCGCGGCGGTCGTCGCTGCGAAAGGCGCCCATATCCTCCAACCGGATATCGTCCACATCGGCGGCATCATGAACACGGCGGAAGTGGCGTCGATCGCGGAAGCGAACGGCATCGCCCTCGCCCCACACTGCCCGCTTTCTCCGATCATGTTCATGGCGTCGCTTCAGGTCGTCGCGCAATCCCGCGCCGGCTGGATTCTCGAATGGTCGAAGGGCATCCACTACAACGCATTCGGCGCGAAAGGCGAGGTCGATCCCTGGCTCCGCTACGTCGCCGAGCATGACTGGCCGCTCTTTGACGCCGACGAATCCGGCCACCTCCCCGTCACCGAAAAACCCGGCCTCGGCGTCGATATCAACTGGAAAGAAGTCCAGCAGGGCGCCAAAGAAGGCACCAAATGGCGCGACCAGTTAATGGAACTGCCGGACGGCACGAAAGCAAACTGGTAACGGATTTCAACCGGCGATCAGTCGTTCGTACTCGTCATGATCGCCGATCCAGAACCAATAGAAGATGCTATTCTCGCGAAGCGCAAGCGCTCTGCAGGCACCGGTTACTCGCACGCTCCAAAACTCTCCGACCTGCTTGAGATGCAGAGACGGATGTGTCGGATCCCGCTGAAACAGGGCGAACTGTTTGTCGGCCGCGCGCCTCGTGGCCGCCGGCAAACGTTCGTACAGATGCCAGAAACTGGACAGCGCCCTCGATTCCGTCAATTGGACTCGCTCGTCGAATCGCTTCCCGGCATCGGACGGATCTTGCCGTGACGAATATCAGCACGAACTTTCTCGACAAGGCTATGCGCTCGGCCGCCGGACGCGAAGTCCCGATGCATTTGTCGATCCCAATCGTCCATGCTCCTGAGATTGAGCCACGCGGCGAGGGAGGCTCGTTCGTCTTCGGGCAAACCGCCGATCGCTTCTTTGATTAGTTCCAGACTGGACGCCATGCTTTGAGATTATCGCGTCCGGTGCGCGGCTGGGGGAAGTTGGCACTCCGACCGTTCCAACGATATCGCAACCAATTTCTGACTTACACTGTCAATTAGTCGTGACCTCGGTCCTTGTCATAGCGCTGATCCTCGCCCAGCAAACCACCCCGCCCGAAAAAGCCACCCTCTCCGGCACAGTCGTCGATTCCATCACTGGCCAGCCGCTCAACAAGGTCCAGATAGTCGCAGCGCATCCCCACGGCCGCGAACCGGGAGCTTCCACCACCACCGATTCGAAAGGTGAATTCACGCTGATCGATCTCGACCCCGGCGAATATCGCCTGAACGCGAAACGCAGCGGCTACCTCGAAACGTACTACGGGGCACGGGACGCTTTCGATTACGACGGGAGTCCGATTATCCTCACTACGGGCCAGTCGGTCGAGAATCTTCGGATGAAAATGATGCCCTTCGGCGTCATCGCCGGAACGATTCGGGATAGCGATGGCGAACCCTTCGCTGGCGCGGCGGTGGATCTCTTCGTCATCCGCCATCAGAACGGGCGGCGCGTGATCGCACTCCACGACAACAGCCACAATACCGACGAACTCGGCCAGTTCCGGTTCGCCGGACTTCCGCCGGGCCGCTACTACGTCGCGGCCTCTGCGACCCGGCACGGTGAAGAACGCGCCACGATCGATCATTCCCCCAAATCCGTACCACATCCGGATCCCGCAGTGACCACGTTCTGCCCGGGCACCACCGACCCTTCGAACGCAACCGCGATCGATCTTGCCCCGGCCGGCCGTCTGACTGGCATCGACATCACGCTGCTCCACAGCCGCCTGCACAAAGTGATCGTTCACATCCAGGCAGCCGCAGGGCAGCGCGTAAGTGGAAGACTAACGTACGCAGAGGAGCAATTCGGGCAGGTTGGTGACAGTAACATCGACAAAGAAACAGTCGTAGTCACGAGCGTGCCGTCCGGCTCCTGGGTCCTTCGGTTCGGATCGTCCGTACCCGAAAAGCAGACTCCCGGCGTTATTGATTTCACGAATTCCAGCAATGGATGCGGAACCTCAATGCCGGTGTCGGTTGATAAAGACGACACGGTGGAAATCACTGCGACGGTTCCGGGCTGCGCTCAGATCACCGGCCACGTCATCACCGACGACGGTAAACCGCTAAAGGAGCCAGGCGGTTGGGGCTATACCTTCGTTCTCGATAACAAAGACAATGGCCACTTCTATCTGAAAGCGGACGGCTCTTTTCGGATGACCGTCTCGCCCGGGAATCACACGCTGGATTTCAGCGACATCAAAGAGGAGAACAATCTCTACTTAAAGAGCATTCGTTCCGGCAATCAGGACCTGCTGCGAAGCGGCTTGACCGTCAGCGGCGGCGACCATCTCGATCTCGAAGTCGTCCTCGGCTCAGACGGTGGGAGCCTGGATGGCACTGTCTCTGATGCCGACGGAAAAGCGGTCCCCGCAGCCATGGTCGTCCTGATCCCCAACGATCCTGCCCTTCGCTCCCGGCTCGACTACACCCCGTCCACAACCACAACCCAGGCCGGCCACTACGAAATCAAAGGCATCGCCCCCGGCGATTACAAACTCTTCGCCTTCGACAATATCGAAAAAGATACCTGGCTTGATCCCG
>CAZPZE010000233.1:0-1714 GCA_964590625.1 uncultured Solibacteraceae bacterium | reverse complement strand
GCCGCCTGAACCTGGGTGGGCGTAACGGTGAGCGTGGAGCCTGTCGGTCCCGTGAAAGATACGACTGCGGTGCTGACGATGTTCGATCCTGCAATCGTCACCGCAACTGGCTTACTGTGGGCGATGGCGCTGTTGGGCGTCACGGAAGTGGCGATAGGCGCGGTGATCGTGAAGGGGATCTGATTGCTCAACGCACCCGAACCATTCTGAATCGCGATCTGGGCTGTACCCGCTGTGCTCAGCAGATTGGCGGGAATCGTCGCGGCGATCTGCGCCGCCTGGATCTGGGTCGGGCTGATCGTGGTAGCTGGACCGTTGGGCGGAGTGAATACAATCGAGGACGGGGACGCGAAGTTCGATCCCGAGATCGTGACGGCTGTGGCAGGGCTATAAGCCGGTGTCGAGTTAGGAGTAACGGAGCTGATGGTTCCCTGCGCGAAGAGCGCACCCGAAACTACGAAAGCCAGCCAACAACATCTTTCAAATGAGCCTGCGCGCACAGTTTTCCTCCGACAATCTCGTTCTTCAACCTTCTTATATGTGCTATTTTAAACCGGTTCGACTGAATCTGTGTGCGAGAATTTACGTTCTCGCTCCAGCTCTATGAGTTCCCGCGCCAGACGAAGAACGGAGTCCCGGGCTGCCCGCGACGTCACCGCTTCTCCAGTTCCCGAACCTGCGCGGATCTCGGCCTGGGCCGCGACCGCCGCGATCGCGGTGACTCCCCTTGCGCTGGTGACCGGGGTGTTCCTGAGCCACGACGTCATTCCCAAGCTCTTTCTCCTGGCGCTCGCGGCAGCGCTGCTGTTGTTCCTCTATCCGCAGTGGAGCCCGGGCCTGCGGGCGCTCCGCGGGCGTCGGGAGGGGAAGATCTTCGTGATCCTGATTGCGGCGCAGATCGTCTCGCTCGTGGTGTCGACGGCGCTTTCGAACCAGATTCCGCTCAGCATTGCGGGAACGGTGTGGCGCCGGTTCGGGCTGATCGGCCAGACGGCAGGTCTGGTGGTGGCCATTGCGGCCGTCAGCATCGCCGCTCTGCGTCCTGCCTGGGTAACCGGACTTCTGCGCGGCATTACGGTCTGCGGCGGGCTCGCTTCCGTCTACGGGATTCTGCAGTATTTCAGAATCGATCCCTTTCTCGACCCGCGGCTTTACTCGATTGACTACTTCGGCGGCATCTCGCGTCCGCCCGCGACGATGGGACATGCGCTCTACTTCTCCGCATATCTGGCGCCGGTACTCTTCCTTTCGGCTGCAGCGGCGTTTGCGGACCCGAATCGCGGCTGGCGGCGCGTTCATGCGGCTGTCGTGATTCTTGCGGGAACCGCGATCCTGTTCTCCGCAACCCGCAGCGCTGCGTTGGCCGTGATTGCGGGGGCGATCCTGTTTGCCTGGAGTGCGTTGCGCGGCACGGGACGATTTTCCATTCGCTACGCCGCTGCGCCTGTCGTCGTGGTGCTCGCCGTGGCGGGCTTTATTCTCTCGCCGGCGGGCGCGAATCTGCGGCACCGAATCAATCAGTGGCGTTCGGATATGGGCGGCCCTCGCCTGGGGATGTGGAAGGAGTGCCCGAGGCTGATTGCAGAGCATCCGGTCTTCGGCGAGGGGCCGGACGTTTTCGCCGGCGAGTTTCGAAAAGTGCAGTCCGCGGAGCTTTCGCGCGTGTTTCCGGATTTCTATAATGAGACGCCGCACAACGCGCTGCTCGACGCCG
>CAZPZE010000232.1:0-2039 GCA_964590625.1 uncultured Solibacteraceae bacterium | reverse complement strand
TCCTGCAGGTCGAGCGTTGGATCGAGCTGCAGCAGGTTGAACCAGGAATCGAACAGCGGCCGGTCTCGTTCGGGAAGCGGCAGCACGCCGACATCCCGATCCGCATCGTCGAGAGGCGCCGGGGTGGCAACTCCCGTGACGATCATGCTTTGTTGTTGTGGGGCTGGGGGCGCCGCAGGTGCTGGCGCGGAAGGTGGCGTCTGTGCACACACCATGCCCGTGACTACCAGGAATGTCCAGGTTTTCATCGGATTTCTTACCGTACCATGAAAGTTGAGGCCCTCATGTGATGTGGACGTCTGGCTCGTGCCGCTCGAAACCGGGGGCGAGACGGTGCTTTCAGAAGACGAAGAAGCACGTGCCGCGCGCTTTCATTTCGATCACGATCGTGTTCGATGGATTCGGGCGCATTCCGCGCTGCGGCTGATCCTGGCCGAGTTCCTGGGGGCCGCGCCGCTGGAGCTGCGTTTCGCCACGGGCCGGCAGGGAAAGCCGGCGCTCGTGGAGGGCGGCGGGATCGAATTCAATCTGTCGCACTCGGGAGACTGGGCGGCGATCGCGGTGGCCCGCAACGTTCCAGTAGGGGTGGATATCGAGCGGATGCGGGAAAATGTGGATATGGCGGCGCTGCTTCGGCGGCTGGGGGAAACCGCGATTCCCGACACGCGCGATGAGTTGTATCGCGCATGGACGCGCCGCGAAGCGACATCGAAAGCGGCCGGCGGTGGGCTTTTCGATCGCTGGGATCATGACTTTGGGGTCCGCCCGTTGGCGGCGCCGGAGGGCTACTGTGCTTCCGTGGCGCTGATCGGGTATGAACCCGATGTCCGGCAGCACGGCGATTTCGGTACCGTCAGTACTTGAGAATCGTCCGCACATGGTTTACAAACATTTTTGAAACCAATATCCACAGTGAAGCACTCAATATTTACAAGGGTGTACTGTACAGCGGAAACATTCCGTGGTAAAAATGGGGTGAAGCTGAAGAACGCCCGACAAAAGCGGCCCGCTGTTCGAGTGCCCGCCAGCCTCAGGAATCCGCATTTCTAAAAATACGTGTGACTGGGCCCCCGTCCACCTCCAGCGCCGGTAGTTGAATCTCAACCAGGAGTTTCGATCCTTCATGGACTCCGATCGTAAATACAGACAGCACGGCTACAACGACAGCGACCATCACTCGAACAGTCATGGAAACAGCAATGGCAACGGGCACCGTCCGAAGCCTTCGGGTCCGCGTCCGCCCATCGACATCACGGGGCCGCGCCTGCCGCGGCTGGTGCAGTCGGTAGCGGCGTCCCGATGTTTCAACTGCGCCGCGACGCTGCCGCCGGGCACGGATTTTACCGGCACCTGCCCGAAATGCAATGCAGCTCTGCACTGCTGCAAGCAGTGCGTGCACTTTGAATCGTCCACCCGTTTTCAGTGCCTGAAGCCGATTCCGGTGCGCATTGCGGTGAAAGATCAGGCGAACGAATGCTCGCTGTTCTCGCCGCGCGTGACGGTAGCGCGTGATGTTTCGGCGCAGCACAACGGCAAGCCGGCGATTCCGGGCGTCAACGCGCCCGCGCCGCGCAATGCGATGGATGCGCGCGACGCGTTCGACCGTCTCTTCAGGAAGTAGCCCGCCCCGCCGTCAACCGCTCACGCAGCGCCGCTGTGGCGATGCGGTGACACTTGAGACACAGCGTGCGCATATTCGTCAGATCGCACTGTCCGCCGCCTTCCGCTACCGGCACGATGTGGTCGGCATCCCACAGGGTTTTCCGGCTTTTCTCCGTCAGTTCCCAGTCTTTCAGGAATTTTCGGCGCGCGGCGAAATCGAGGCGGCGCATGTCCTTTCGCGCCTGGACGGTATTGATTCCGCACTGCGCGCAGACTCCGGCGTCACGCTTAAAAACCTGCTCGCGGAGATAGCCGGGATCGGTGCGGAGGCGCCATTCGTGGACGCAGGCGTCTGAGCAGAACGTGCGGCGCCGCGGCGGTGTTTCGGCATGACACCACCGGCAGAGGGTGCGTCCTGATGCGCCGCGTTCGAGATC
>CAZPZE010000231.1:0-17664 GCA_964590625.1 uncultured Solibacteraceae bacterium | reverse complement strand
GTTCGCGCCCGCCAGCCAGATCCCGAACATCGATCACCGTTCGGGCGACGGCGGCGCCGAAATTCTCGGCATCGCGCTGCTCGATGAATTCGGCGATCCCCTGCACCTGCTGATTCCCGGCGCGCGCATTCTGGTTCGCATCAGCGCGCGCGCGCGGCGCGATCTGTTTCGCCCGGATCTCGGCATCCGGCTCCGCAATCATCTGGGGCTCGATTTCGCGGCCACCAGCGCGATCCGGGAAGGCCACGCGCCCGGCCCCCTGCGCGCTGGCGAAGCCGTGAGCGCCGATTTCCATTTCGAAGTGCCCGAACTTTATCCCGGCACGTTTTCCTTCTCGCCCTGGATCGCCGACGGCGCTGCGATTTGCGATTCGATCGAAAACGCCATCACAATCCCGATGGCGCGCGGCGATGGGCCGGTCTACGGCTATCTGAGAACGCCCTGCCACATCGAGGTGCATTCCATTGCCTGAATTCACCGGTGAGCGCGTCATCCCCGGCCTGGTGGACGCGGACCTGCTCAACGAGCACCTCGCGCGCTACCTCTTCGCGAAGCATTTCATCGCGCGCTTTCCGCAGCCGGCCAGCGTGCTCGATGCCGGATGCGGCTCGGGCTACGGCTCAGCCGAACTGGCGAAGACCGGCGCATCCGTGACCGGCGCGGATATCTCGGGCGAAGCCGTCGCCTACGCGCGCGAGCACTTCGGTCCGCAGGGGATTCGCTTCGTCGAAGCGCCCTGCGAATCGCTGCCGTTTGAACCGGAATCGTTCGATCTGGTGACGGCGTTCGAAGTGATCGAACATCTGGAGCGCTGGCGCGAGTTGCTGGCGGAAGCGAATCGCGTTCTGAAGCCCGGCGGCGTGCTGCTGGTTTCGACGCCGAATCGCGATTACTACACCGAATCGCGCGGCGAGGCGGGCCCCAATCCGTTCCACGTTCACGAATTCGACTATCCGGAATTTCGGGAGGCGCTGAACGCCGTCTTCCCGCACGTCCGCATCTGGACCCAGAATCACGCGGGCGCCATCGTCTTCGCGCCGCCCGCGCCGGAGGGCTCAGCGCTCGAATCATCCGGCGCGTCCGATCCCGCCGGCGCGCATTTTTATTTGGCGGCGTGCAGCCGGTCGCCCATCGCGGTGAACGAAATTTTCACCTGGACGCCTTCGAGCGCGAACGTTCTGCGCGAGCGCGAGCGGCACATCGCGCGGCTGATGGGCGAGCTGCGCCAGAAGGACGCCTGGCTGCAGCGCAGCGTTGAAGAACATGCGGAATTGCTGCGCCGGCACGAATCCGTTACGGCGGAACTGAAGGCCTCCAACAACTGGGCCGCCGGGCTCACTGCGGAGGTGGAAGAGCGGCGCGCGCGAATTCTCGTTTTGCAGGAGGAGCTCGATACGCGTCTCGAATGGGTCCGTGGCCTCCAGGCGCGGATTCGTGAACTCGAAGCGGAACTGGAGACCGCGCAGCGCGAGGCGCAAACGGCGATCGATCGTCTGGAAGCCACGGTCATCGAGCGGACCGCGTGGGCGCAGCGCGTGGAAGCCGAGTTGCAGCGTGTTCGTTCCACGTTCTGGTACAAGGCCGGCGCAGTTTCGGGATTCGTCCCGCGCCGGCGTGAAGGCCAATGAAGGCATCCGCTCTTCGATTCCTCCGCGCTCTTCCGCTGCTGATCGTTCTGCCAGTGGCGATCCTCATCTGCGCGCTGGCGCTGGCGTTGGGCGATCTGCTCTGGATGGTATTCGGACGGCGCCGCCCCGCCCGCAACACGCGGGCCGATACGCGCGCCGCAACCCTCGTCATCCCCAACTGGAACGGCCGCGATCTGCTGGAACGCTTTCTGCCCTCCTGGGCCGCCGCCATCGCGCGGCATCCCGGCAGCGAAATCCTGATCGTCGATAACGGTTCCTCAGACGGCAGCGCCGAGTGGGTGCGCGTGAATTATCCGGACGTTCGCGTACTTGCGCTTCCCAGGAATCTCGGCTTCGGCGGCGGTTCGAACGCCGGCTTTCGCGAAGCGCGGCATGACATCGTCGTGCTGCTCAATTCGGACATGCGCGTCGAGCCGGATTTCCTCGCGCCGCTGCTCGCGGGCTTCACGGACGACTCCGTCTTCGCGGTTTCCTGCCAGATTTTCCTGGGCGACCCCACCAAACGCCGCGAAGAAACCGGTCTTACCGAAGGCTGGTGGCAGGATGGCGGTCTGCGCGTCGGCCATCGCGAAGATCCGGCGGTCGATACACTGTTTCCCTGCCTCTACGGCGGCGGCGGTTCCTGCGCGTTTGACCGGCGCAAATTCCTCGAGCTCGGCGGGCTCGATGAATTGCTCGCCCCGTTTTATCTCGAAGACACCGATCTTAGCTATCTCGCGTGGAAACGCGGCTGGAAAGTGCTCTACCAGCCTGCGAGCGTGGTGCATCATGAACACCGCGGCACCATCGGGCGCAGGTTCAGCGCCGATTACATCGATTCCGTGCTGCGGAAAAATTTTCAGCTCTTCGCGTGGAAGAACATCCACGAATGGAATCGCCTCGGCAGCAGTTTTGTTTTCGCGATGGCTGGTTCGATCGTCAGCGCGTGGTCCGGCAACGCGCCGGGACGCGCCAACGCGCGCGGATTTCTTCGCGCCACCCGGCAGATCGCAGGCGCGGTTCGTTCGCGCTGGCGGGCGCGCTCACTCAGCGCCGTTTCCGATACTGAAGTCTTTCAGCGCTCGCGGCCCGCGATTTTTCACGACCGTTTTTCGCTGCTCGATCGCAATCCCGCCCGCCCGCGCGTACTCTTCGTTTCGCCTTATCCGATCTGCCCGCCCACCCACGGCGGCGGCGTCTTCATGTATTACACGCTGCGCGAACTGGCGAAGCACTGCGACGTCCACGCCATCGTCATGCTGGATTATGAACGCGAGCGCGCCGCGCACGACGAGCTGTTCCGGTATTGCCGGACCGTCGAGTTCGCCATCCACCGCAACGATCGCAATCCGCACCTCGGCTCCATCGTGCCGCACGCCGTGCACGAGTTCCAGAGCGCGGAGATGGAGTGGCTGATCCAGCGCCAGATTCTGCTGCACCGCATCGATGTGGTGCAGCTGGAATACACCGCCCTCGGGCAGTACGCGCGCCCGTTCCGCCGCCTCGTCTGCGCTCTGTTCGAGCACGACGTCTACTTCCAGTCCATCGGCCGCGCCCTGCCATTCATGCGCAGCGCGCTCGACCGGCTTAAGGCCCGCTTCGAATACATCCGTTCCATTCGCTTCGAGCTCGGCATGCTGCCGCGCTGCGATCACATCCAGGTCTGCACGCTCGAAAACCGCCGCTATCTCGAAAGCTTTCTGCCCAGGCTGGCCCCACGCATCGAATCCGGCCTGCGGGCAGGCGTCGATACGTCGCTCTACGCCTGGCCCGGCGGCCCGCGCACGCCCCGCACCATGCTCTTCCTCGGCAGTTTCCGCCACATGCCGAATCAGGTGGCGCTTGACTGGTTCACGCGTGAAGTGCTGCCGCTCGTGCTTGAAAAAATTCCGGAGGCTCGTCTGCTCGTCGCCGGTTCCGATCCCCCGCCCCGTCACGCTTTCCACGATCCGGCCAACGCCATTGACCTCCTCGGCTTCGTGGAAGACATTCAGCCGCTCTTCGCCGAATGCGCCGTTTTCATCTGCCCCATTCGCAGCGGCTCCGGCGTGCGCGTGAAACTGCTCGAAGCCTTTGCCAGCGGCATCCCGGTCGTTTCCACCACCCTCGGCGCCGAAGGCCTCGCCCGCAGGGACGGCGAATTCTGCGTGCTCGCCGACGATCCGCGCGGCTTCGCGGACGGCATCATCCGCATTCTCGAAGGCCCGGCTTATGCGGCCGAAATCGCGGCCCGCGCGCGGCGCGAAGTCGAGACCAATTGGGACATGGCGGTCATCACCGCGCGCCTCGCCGATCGATACCGCGCGCTCATCGCCGCGAAACGAACCGCATCCGCCGCCGGCGAACCCGCCCCGTCTTCCCCCGCTCCCGCTTTACAATCACATTTACAGTGAGTGCGGGCGCTTCCATCACGGCCGTAGTTCCGGTTCACAACCGCGCCGATCTGCTCGCCCAACTGCTCGACAGCATCGCCGCCCAGACCATCCCGTTCGCGCGCGTGATCGTGGTCGATAACGCGTCAACCGACGCCGCCCCCGCGCTGGCCGCGAGCCGCGGCTGCACCGTACTCACACAATCGACCAACACCGGCTTCGCCCGCGCCGTCAACATTGGCTGGCGCGAAGCCCGCGAGAGCGAATGGATCGCCATCCTCAACAGCGACGTTACGCTCGATCCGCACTGGGCCGAACGCCTGCGCGACGCCGCCGCGAACTCGAGCTTCGCCACCGGCACCATCTTCAACGCGCGCGACCGCCAGTCGATCGACGGCACCTACGATCTGCTGAGCCGCTCCGGCTGCGCCTGGCGCGCGGGCTACGGCGAACGGCCCTCCGCAGCGCACGCCGCCCGTTCTTCGCCGATCGCGCTCGCGCCCGGCACCGCGTGCCTCTTCCGCCGCGGCGTTCTCGAAAAGCTCAACGGTTTCGATGAAAGCTTCGAGTCGTACCTCGAAGACGTCGATCTCGGCCTGCGCTGCGTGCGCGAAGGCTACAGCGGCGTCTACGTCCCGGATGCAATCGCCTGGCACCACGGCGGCGCCACGCTGGGCCGCTGGAATGCGCGCGTCGTGCGGCTCACGTCACGCAATCAGCTTCTGCTCGTCCGCCGCCACTATGATCGTGAACTCTTCCGCCGCTGCCTCTGGCCGATTGTCGCGGGCCAGCTCCTCTGGGGCCTGATCGCGCTCCGCCACGGTGCACCTTTTGCGTGGCTTGCGGGAAAATGGGACGCGTTGCGGAATTTTCGTCTCGAAGGAGCCACTTCACCCAGGCTGCGCGCATTTCTTGCAGCATCGGAAAAGGAGATTCAGGCCCGCGCCGCTGACGCCTACTGGCGCTGGTATTTCCGGCTGACGTCGTCTCCCGGCGCGGCGCATTGACACATGTCCCGTGTCGCAATAGTCGTCGTCACGCATCAGTCATCGGAATTTATTGGAGCCTGCCTCGACTCCATCGTGCAAATTCCGGATGCCGAAATTGTCGTCGTCGATAACGCATCGTCCGATTCTACTTGCGTAAAAGTTGAGGAGAAAGGCGTCCGGCTGATCGCGAATTCGGAAAATCGCGGATTTGCCGCCGCCGTGAATCAGGGCGTCACCGCCACCTCGGCGCCGCTGATACTGCTCCTGAACCCCGATGCGCGCCTCGAAACCAGCCTCGAACCCCTGATCGCGCGCTTCGATGACCCCCAAACCGGCGCCGCGGGCGGACTCCTCCTCGGCGAGGACGGCAAACCCCAATCCGGCTTCATGGTTCGGCTTCTGCCCACCGCCGCGGCCCTTAGCTTCGAGGCATTAGGGATCAATCGGATGTGGCCTGGAAACCCCGTCAATTGGCATTACAGATGCTTACAAATTGACCCGATGATTCCTGCCCTTGCCGATCAGCCCGCCGGCGCATTTCTGATGTTCCGCCGCGATGCGTGGCTGCGGGTGGGTGGTTTCGATGAAGGTTTCTGGCCGGTCTGGTTCGAAGATGTCGATTTTTGCACCCGTTTGAAGCAGGCGGGCTACCGGATCTGGTACGAACCGGCGGCGCGGGCTACCCATGCGGGCGGGCATTCCGTCCGGGAAATTCCCTTCCACCAGAAGGAAAAGTACTGGTATGGTAGCCTTCTAAAGTACGCCGCGAGAAACTTTCAACCGATTGCATTCGCTGGAGTTTGCGTTTCGGTGATGGCCGGCGCCACAGCCCGCGCCCTGCGCGCGTTACCGCGGGGAGGCTGGAGGGTTTTTGCAGTCTACGGTGAAGTAATCCGCTTCTCTTTCGCTCATCTGCGAAGAGCTGTCCGGCCGGGGAGCCGGAATTGGTAAGCGTTGTTTCGGGGAACAGGCTTTAA
This sequence comes from uncultured Solibacteraceae bacterium, assembly GCA_964590625.1. Lineage (GTDB taxonomy): Bacteria > Acidobacteriota > Terriglobia > Bryobacterales > Bryobacteraceae > BOG-234. The sequence goes on along the minus strand of CAZPZE010000231.1, from coordinate 11,698 downwards.
GCAGTAGAAGCGATTTTGGATGACTGGAGAAAACTTTCGCGTACATGTCCCGTAGCGGCTTTGTCTCGGTTACCATCGTCACGTTCAACAGCGGCCGGTTTATCAAACGCTGTCTGGAATCCGTTCTGGATCAGAAATATCCCCTGAAGGAAATTATTGTCATCGACAATAACTCCACGGATGGCACTGTCGACATCCTCGAGCCCTTCGAAGACCGCTGCCGCATCGTCTACAACGAAGAAAACATTGGGTTCTCGGCCGCGCAGAACCAGGCCATCGCGCTTTCCGAAGCCGAATGGGTCCTGACCCTGAATCCGGATGTTCTGCTGCTCCAGGGCTTCCTCGAATCCCTGGTCGCCGCCGGCAACATGGACCCGCGAGTCGGCACCGTCTGCGGCAAGCTCATGACGATGAAGGCGACCTTCGATTTCCCCGAAGATCCACTCGTCGATTCCACCGGCATCTACTTCACTCCGAATCTGCGCCATCTCGACCGCGGCAGTCTCCGGCTCGACGATGGCAGCTTCCGCAACTACGAATATGTCTTCGGCGCCACCGCGGCGGCCGCGCTTTACCGCCGCGAAATGATCGAAGATATTTCCATTCAGGGCGAATTTTTCGATAATGATTTCTTCGCCTATCGCGAAGATGCGGACGTCGCCTGGCGCGCCCAGTTGATGGACTGGAAGTGCCTCTACGTGCCCTACGCCAAGGGCTATCACGTTCGCAAAGCCCTGCCCGGCAACCGCCGCGAGCTCACAGCCGAGATCAACATGCACTCGGTCAAGAACCGCTTCCTGCTGCGGATGAAGAACATCACCGGCGATCTCTACTGGCGGAATTTCTTCTCCATCACCGCGCGGGATATTGTCGTCGTGAGCTGCTGCCTGCTTTGGGAGCACACGTCGCTGCGCGCGTTCTCATTCGTTTTCTCGAACTGGCGCCGCGTGATGGAAAAGCGCCGCGAGATCATGTCGCGCCGCCGCGTGAGCAATGAATACATGGCAAGCTGGTTCTCCTTCCAGCCGGTCAGCAAGCCCACGCCGAAAAAGTTCGCCGCCGCGCTCACGCCGACGCGCGTCTCGAAGCAGCACCGTTAAGCCGTGCGCATCGCGCTCCTCGGCACGCGCGGAATTCCCGCCCGCTACGGTGGTTTTGAAACCTTCGCCGAGGAGCTTTCCACCCGGCTGGTTGCCCGTGGCCATCAGGTGACCGTCTACTGCCGCGACAGGCACGAGCCCCCGAAATACCGCGGCGTGGATCTCGTCTGGCTGCCCACGGTTCGCCACAAATATTTCGATACGCTGGCGCACACGTGTGTTTCCACGCTGCATCTGGTCTTCCGCCGCGGGCCGTATCCGGTGGATGTCGCGCTCTACTGCAATGCGGCGAATTCGATCTTCACGCTGCTGCCGCGCATCACCGGAATTCCGGTGGCGGTAAATGTGGACGGCATCGAGCGGCGGCGCAGGAAGTGGAATCGTTTCGCGCGCGCCTGGTATTACATGTCGGAATTCCTCTCGACGGTGTTCCCCACCTGCTTCGTCACCGATGCCGAAGCGATTCGCCGCTACTACCGCGAGCAGTGGAATTCCGATTCGCTCTTCATCCCGTACGGCGCGGATACGACGCTCGCCACCACGCATGAAACGCTGGATCGCCTGCGGCTCGAGCGCGGACGCTACTTCCTCTACGTCAGCCGGATGGAGCCGGAGAATCGTGCGCTCGAAGTGCGCGAGGCGTTTGAGCGCGTGGAAGCGCCGGAGATGAAACTCGCGCTCATCGGCGATGCCCCGTACGCGAGCGAATACATCCGGCGCGTGCGCGATACAAAAGACCCGCGCATCGTGATGCCGGGCGCGATTTACGGCCGGGGCTATCTCGAACTCGGCTCCTGGTGCTTCGCCTATATCCACGCGACCGAGGTCGGCGGAACGCATCCCGCGCTGATCGAAGCCATGGCGCGCGGCGCGCTGGTGCTCTATCTCGACACGGCCGAAAATCGCGAAGTCTGCGGCGACGCCGGCATCGCCTATTCGAATCAGGATGAACTGGCGGCGCAGATGACGGCGGTGCTCCGCATGACCGACGCCGAACGCCAGGCCTATCGCAGCCGGGCGCTCGCGCGCGTGCGCGAACGCTACGACTGGGATGCCGTCACCAGTCAGTACGAATCACTGCTGACCGGCTTGCGAAAATAGGTTTTGCAAACAGCCCGCTGCTACGTCGAAATCTCCCGCTCCCGCATTGCGAGCAACTATCGCGCCGTCCGCGACGCCGTTCGTCCCGGAGTGGAAGTGATGGGTGTCGTGAAGGCGGACGCCTACGGCCACGGCTCCGTTGAGGTCTCCCGCGTCCTCACGAAAGAAGGCGCGCGCTGGCTTGCCGTCAGTTCGGTGGATGAAGGCATCGTGCTGCGCCGCGCCGGCATCGATTGCCGGATCCTTGTGATGGCGGGCGTGATGCCGTGGGAGCGCAGTGCTCTGCGGGAGCATCGCCTCACGCCCGCGGTTCATTCGCTCAGCGAACTGGCCGATTTCGGTTCCGACACGGGTGAACCCTTCGATGTACACCTCAAGATCGATACCGGCCTCAATCGGCTGGGCGCGCAGGCCGGCGCTGGAGAAATCGTTGCCGCAATTCGCGCGGCTCGCGGCGTCCGCGTGGAAGGATTGATGACGCACTTCGCGTCGGCGGCGGATTTCATCTCGCAGCAGACGGAAGAGCAGATCCGTCTGTTCGATGGGACGGTGGCGGCGCTTGCCGAGGCGGGAATCCGTCCCGCGCTCACGCACTGCGCGGGCACGAACGCGATCGCCTATCTGCGTCCCGGCGCTCCGAAGACAATGGTGCGGCCTGGCCATGCGATCTACGGCTATGTCTCGCCCGGCCGCGGACAGGCGCCACACGCGACATTCCGCGTCGAGCCTGCGCTCTCCTGGAAAACCCACATCGTGACCGTGAAGGATATTCCGGCCCGCTCCAAAGTCGGCTACGGCGGCAGCTTCGTCGCGCCCGCGCCGATGCGGATCGCCGTGCTGGCGGCGGGCTACGCGGATGGCATCCCGCACCGGCTTTCGAACAAAGGCAAAGTGATCGCAGGTGGCCGATTCGCGCCGATCCTCGGCACCGTATCAATGGACCTCACCACCATCGACATCAGCGCCTCCCCGCATCTGCGCGCGGGTGACGAAGTAACGCTCCTCGGCCGCGAAGGCGACGTTTCGCTCGACGCCCAGCAGATCGCCCGCACGGCGGGAACGATCTCCTACAACGTGCTCTGCAGCATCAGCGCGCGCGTCAGGCGCTGTTATGTGGATTAAGGCTACTGCACAGCCAACACCACGCCCGTGGGGGTCTGCACACCTGCGACAGTCGCCAGCAGTGCCTTGTCTCCCGTACCCAAACCAGGCGGCACAACGATGTTGATCTGGTAGAGGCCCTGTCCGACAATTCCGGCAAACTGAACATCGGAGTCAGGGACGGGCACACCCCCAATCGTGATTTGCAGGGAATTCGTGATCTTCGCAGCCCCCACATACGGCTGTCCGGCTTGTACCGCCGGATTTGTGGGGCCGAAGCCGACTCCATACAGGACGAGGGTCTCTCCCGCTTTGACCGGTCGCGTGGCATAGCCGAGAGAGTTCCCCTGCGGACCATCGATGTCATACGTGTGGTTCTGATAGGCGCCAGAACCGTCCGGCGTGAGAATCACCGCGGCGGCATGATTCGCGGCATCCCCCAGAACGCTGAACGATGGGCCGACAGACGCGAGCGTAACAGTTGACGTCGCGGTACCGTTGGTTGCGTTCGTAACCTGGACGGTCACAGTCCCCGTGGCTGTGTCATCCGGCGCCTGCACATTGATCTGATCGACGTTCCCGATCGCATGAGGAACAGCGACCCACATGTAGCCAGGTTTGTTATTGATCGTGACACTCGCGCCCCCGAGCGTTGTGGGTGTCGGCGGACTTCCATCCCAGACGCCCAACGATGAAACGAGATTCGTTCCGTAGATCGAGATCCAGGATCCGGGCTGAATCGTCGTAGCCTTGCTGTAGATGGGGCCGATACCACCAGGGTTGATGGTCGGAGTGGGAGGAGGTGTGGTCCCCGATCCTTCAGTCAGACTGAGCTTCGTCGTGTAGACATTCGTCGGCGACGGTGCGGGCGGATCGCCCGGCCCGCAATTCGCCGCCGCATAGAGCGTGACCGTCCCGCTGCCCGAAGCCGGCGGAGTCCAGTTGAAGGCGTAGGTGAAAGATCCCTTCGGCGAAGCCTGCGTCGATGCCTCGTAGCCCGTGAAGCTGTGCTCGATGTACTGGATCGGGAATGTTGCGGAGCAGGGCTTTCCATTCTGCTTCGGCCCATCGAAACACACTGCCTGAGTATTAGCATCCGTCGTTGCCAGATCGCCGGCCTGCGTATTATCTCCATTGCCCATGCGCGCGGTCAGTTCGAAGCCGAACGCAGATTTCGTCGAGTCGGTGATCTGAACCAGAATCTGCATCGCCTGTCCGGGAACATAGGTTCCGGAATTTCCGGCGGGCAGAGTGATCTTCACATTACCGGAACCGGAATTTGGGGTGCCTGTGTGGCAGCCCGCCGAAATGCACGCCGTTGGATTATCGCCGGGCGCGCCGGTGTACCCGGCCGGCGGGCCGGTTTCATACGCCCCCAGGGTTGCAGGGACGATCGCCAGTAGAAACGCAACTTTTCTCATCACTCTCTCAGACTTTCAAACACAGCCCACGGGAATTTCTCTCGCGAAAAATGCGTTGCCTGAAGAAAGCTGATGTTGTGTCTCCGAAATAGCCGTACTCATTCGGGGACACGCGACTTCAAGTCGCGTCAGCTCAAACGCTGAAGTCGCGTATCCGCCAGCCTCGAATAGTCAATTCACTTAAGGAATACTAACGATTGGCTTATTTCACGCCGTTTATCTCACATTGATCGTCACGTTCTGCGTCGTCGCCGCCGAACCAACGGTTAACACAACCGGCACCGCCCCCGCAGTCAATCCGCTCGGAACGGCAGCACGAATCACCGTCACGCCCGAAAGAAATCCGGCCGGCGTTCCGGCGGACACGATCGTCGCAGGCTGGCCTCCGATCGTCAGCGAAACCTTCTGAATGGGAGTAATCGCGACGCCCTGAACCGCCCCATCCACACCAATCGGACTCGTTGCGCCTGTCCCGGTCGCATAAAGCATGACGGTCGAGCCACCCGCTGCCGCGTTCGTGGCGGAATTAATTGTCCCGTCCTGATTGATCGCCACCAGCTGCCCGGAACCGCCGGAATTCGAGGCAAACAGCCCCGGCGCGGCCTGCGCCATATTCACACTGAACGCCTGCGTGGTTTGGCCAGGCGTCTGCACCACGATATTCGCGTAGCTGCTCGGAATCGCAAAATTCGGAACGATCACGCTGGTCTCCGGCCCGCTCGTGTAAAGGATCGGAGCCTTCACATTGTTGATCGTCACCGTAACGTTCGCCAGCGTCGTCGCAATACTGCCAGTCGCCGGAATAGTTGCCGATGTCAGCGGCACTGCGCCCACCGTCTGCCCCCCAATCACGATCACTTCACCCGGCGCGATCGCACCGGTCTGCCAGCTCGCAGCGTTCGCCACCGCAGTCACAGCCGAGGGCGGCGCGATCGTTCCCAGCAGTCCGCGCGCCACCTGAGACCCATTCGGAATCCCGGCGCAAAAGTAGAGCGTATTCACATCGGCCCGCGTGCCCGTCCCGAACACGATTCCCCACAGCCCGGAAATCGTAATCGGATTGCCGCTGGTATCCTGCAGCGCGCCGAGAAACGCCCCACTTGTCGCATCGAAAGCGTTGATCCGCCCATCTCCAAAATTCCCCACGATCAGCGCGCCGCCGAATGCGCCCCAGCCTGCCGGCGCGATTGCCACGCCCCACGGCGAATTCAGCGCGCCGCCCGAAATCAGATGCTGCAGCAGATTGCCGTTCAGATCGAAGACCGCCACATAACCCGTGCCGGGACCGCCCACATCGAGGAACTGATTTGCATCCTGCTTCGCGTATTCCACATAGAGCTTGCTGTTCAGATTCCAGATATTGAACGGCGCATACCCGCTCGGCACCTGAGAATCATTGAACGATCCGGCGAGCGTCACCGGCGCGAAGCCCGGCCCCCACGTATCGATCTTTCCCGATCGGAAATTCGCGCCATACAGCGTGCCGCCCGCAGCGCTCGTGCCGATCGCCAGGCCCTTATAAACCGCATTCTTCGAGGAATTGTCGATCTTGACTTCAGCCACTCTGCCGATCGCGTTATTCCACGCAGTGATCAGGCCGTCTTCACTCGCAAAGATGAAACTCGCGTTGCCGCCATTCGAAAGCTTGAAAGCCGCGCCCGCGGAGTTCTGCACCTGTCCGGTCGGCTTCCCTGTGCCGGATCCGCCCGCCGCAGGAATCGTCACGACAAGGCTCGACGCAACGCCGGTGGCCGCATAAACGGTCGAAAGTCCGGATCCATGATCGGAGAGCCAGAACGGCGTCCCTGGATTCGAAAACCCCCACGGATCGACAAGCCCCGGATCGGTCACCGCGGCGGCTCCCGCAACGTTGGATACCAGATTCACGACGCGATACGAATTCGCGCCGGACTGAGCCTGTGCGGCGACGGCGCACAACAACAACGAACACGGTAGTAACTTCGGACAGCATTTCATGCGTGTTTTCCCTCTCTGTGACAGCTTGTCCGAACTGCCGCTCCGCTATGTCGCTGAGTTGTCAAATTCCTGTAAAAACGTTCAGGCGCTCCTGAATCCCGATACAAGTTCTTGACATTTTCATCACGACAAAAAGCGTCTTTCCCTCTATGCTGGAGTTCAGATGAGAGCCGTTTCCCTGACGGCGCTGCTGATTCTCGCCGGCGCATCCGCGTTCGGACAAGCCCCAGCCGCCAATACCTACATCGGGACAGAGCAGTGTGTCGTCTGCCATATCGATCTCGGCAGGACGTTCTATAAGAACCCGCACTTCCAGTCCGTCGCTTCCGGCAAAGAGCCCCCGGAGAAGACCGGATGCGAAGGCTGCCACGGACCCGGCGGCAACCACCAGCAGGCCGGCGGCGGCGCGGCGACCATCCGCAACTTCGCGACCATGACGCCCTCGCAGATCATCGACACCTGCCTTACCTGCCACGCGAAGGATTTCTCGCGCGCCAACATCCGCCGCTCCGCGCACACCGAAGCGGACGTCGTCTGCACCAACTGCCATTCCATCCACGGCTCCACGCAGCCGAAATTCCTGCTGGCGAAAAAGCAGAATGAGCTCTGCTACACCTGCCACGCCGACGTGCGCGCCCAGTTCGATATGCCGGTCAAACATCGCGTCAACGAAGGCGTGATGCAGTGCACGGACTGCCACAATCCGCACGGCAACTTCGCGCCCTCGTGGCGCACCGGTACCGGCGCAAATCAGGTCGCTGCCTCGCACGATAACGAAGAGCCCTGCCTCAAATGCCACGTGGATAAGCGCGGCCCGTTCGTCTTCGAGCACGCCAGCGTGCGCGTGGAAGGCTGCATGGGCTGCCACGTGCCGCATGGTTCCACCAACGCGAAACTGCTGAAGCGGCCCGTGGTCTTCACGGTCTGTCTCGAGTGCCACAACGGCGCCGGCACTTACGGACGCGAAAATCTCGGCATCTTCACGCAGTCCGCTTCTCACAATATGCTCGATCCGAAATACCAGCAGTGCACTCAATGCCACGTTCGGATTCACGGCTCGAACGCCGACCCGAGGTTCCTGCGATGAGACGCACACTCTGCATCGCCGCCCTGCTCGCCGCGCCGCTGCTGCGCGCGCAGCAGACAGTCGCCCCCACAGCTCTGCAGACAGGAGACGCACAGACCGGCTCCCCTGCCGGCGCGACGCTGGGCAACTACAACATCACGCAATCCTGGGAACTCGGCTATCGATTCGCGGAAATCGGCGGCAACGAAGGCGCCTACCGCAGCGACGTCAACTATCGCAACGGCATCCGCCTGCTGAGCAGTTCCCTCTCCGTGCATTCGCTCGATGGCCGCTCGAAACTATTCGATGATCTCGAACTCAACACCGGCGGCCTCGGCAATGATCCGTATCAGTTCGCCACATTCCGCGTCCGCCGCAACCGCATCTATCGCTACGATCTCCTCTGGCGATCGAACGATTACTTCAATCCCGGCCTGACCGTCGCCTCCGGCAATCATCTCGAAGACACCACGCACCGCTGGCAGGATCACGACCTCACCCTGTTTCCACTCAGCGCCTTCCGGATCCGCGCAGGCTACGGTCACATGACCGACAGCGGGCCCGCCCTGACCACCGAACAGGAATTCAACACCCAGGGCGACCCGCTTCCGATCTTTCGCGACACCCGCCGCACGTACAACGAATATCGTCTCGGTTTCGACGCAAACTTCCTGCGCGCCTTCCGTCTCACCGTGCAGCGCCGCTGGGAATACTTCAAAGAAGATTCCGGCGGCAGTGTGATCGTGCCTGAAACCGGACCAACCGGCGTCGCCCTGCAGAACTTCGCCTCCGGCGCGCCTTATCGCGGACGCACGCCGAGCTGGATGGGCAACCTCAACGGCGAATTCAAATGGATCGCGATCAACGCGCGGGCCAGCTATTCCGGCGGGCGCGGTGACTTCATTCAGAACGAGCTCGCCACCGGCACAGACCGCTTCGGCAACTCCCAGAACCTGCAGGTCGCCGTCACCGGCGATGGCGATCGTCCCGTGCTCACCGGCGATTTCAGCCTTACGCTCTTTCCCACATCGCCTTTCACGATCGTCAGCAACACCTCGGTCGCCAATGTCCGCACGCTCGGCGACAATGCATTCACACAAATCACCAACGGCCGCGCGTTCGTGCTGGGTCAGATCAACTTCCAGTTCCTCGGCATTCGTCTGGTCACGAACTCCACCGATGTCCGCTACCGTTTCTCGAAGAAGTTCGATGTTTTCGCCGGCATTCGCTACGCCGACCGCCTCATTCGCTCCACAGAAGCCGCCACCACAAGCGCCGGCATCCTCGCCGGCCTGAATGCCGAACAATCGAACCACACGGTCGCGGGCGCCGCCGGCATCAACTGGATGCCCGTCACCGCGCTCCGCGTGCACCTCGAAGGCGAAGTCGGCGCCAACAACACGCCCTTCGCCCCCATCAGCCAGAAGAACTACCATTCGCTCAGCGGACGCGCCCGGTACCGTCACAAAACCGTCACACTCGGCGCCGGCTATCTGGAAAATTACAACAACAACTCCATCACCATCACCTCGTACAGCTCGCACGCCCGCAGCTATTCGTCAGACGCGTCTTGGGCCCCGAAATCCCGCGTCTCTTTCGACGCCTCCTGGACGAAGCTGCATCTCGATTCCATCGGCGGAATCGCGTTCTTCGCCGGAGCGCCCGTGCCCCAGCTCATCACCAACATGAGCTCCATCTACATCAGCAATATCCATTCGCTGAATCTCGGGATTCGCTTCACCCCGGCCAAACGCGCCGATCTCTATATCGGCTACAACCTGACCAAAGACACGGGCGACGGACGCGCCGCGCTCGCCACGCAATCGTCACCGGCCGCCCAGGTCTTCTACAACGTCCAGACCTTCCCGCTCACGTATCAGGCGCCGCTCGCGCGCGTCTCCATCCAGCTGCACGAAAAACTGCGTTGGAACGCCGGCTATCAGTATTACGGCTATCACGAACAGTTCGGCGTCCTCTCGCAAAACCAGAATTACCGCGCCAACACCGGCTACACCAGCCTGCTCTGGTCTTTCTGACGCACATCTTTCTGACGCACAAATGAAAAGCGGGAGGCGGGGCCGCCCTGTACAGCCCCTGCGCTCCCGCGGCGCTCGCTGGCTTAACCCCTGAAGTCTTTTCAAACTCCGGAATCCAATGGCTCAGCGGCGCGACTAATCCATTCTGCGCCGGAATTCGCGCGAGCGGCATACCGGTCTTGTAAAAGAGTTGTAAAATCAGCAAACGCGGGTCCCGAAGCATACACAGATCACCCTTTCCACGCGCTAAAATCGCCTTGCCGTGCAAACTATTCTCGTAATCGATGACGACGACAGCCTCCGCGACACCATCGGCATTTTGCTCGAACGCGAAGGCTTCCGCGCCATCCTGGCGGCTGACGGACAGACCGGTCTCGACCAGGCCATCCTCGCCAAACCCGCCCTCATCATCACTGACCTTCGCCTTCCCGGCCTGAGCGGCGTCGATGTCTGCAAGCGCCTCCGCAGTTCCGGCGTGCAGACGCCGATCATCGTGCTCAGCGCCGTCGGCGAAGAAATCGACAAAGTTCTTCTGCTTGAAATCGGCGCCGACGATTACGTCGTCAAGCCCTTCGGCACCCGCGAGCTGCTGGCGCGCATCCGCGCCGTGCTGCGCCGCCAGCCCGGCAGTCAGCAGAAAGTTCTCGCGTTCGGCGACGTGGAAGTGAACCTCGATCGGCGCGTCGTCACGCGCCGCGATCAGGAAGTCCGCTTCACGCCCGCGGAATACAATCTGCTCACCTTTTTCCTGCAGAACCCGGACCGCCCGCTTTCGCGCGACATGATTCTCAACTCCGTCTGGGGTTACGAATCGTTCCCCAACACGCGCACGGTGGACGCGCACGTGGTTCGCCTCCGCCAGAAGCTCGAAGCCGATCCGAATTGCCCGCGCCATTTCCTGACTCTCCACAAAGTCGGCTATCGCTTCCTGCCATGAGAACAGTCCTGATCGTAGAAGACAGCGAAACCTGCGCTGAGACTCTCCAGATCGCGCTGGAATCGCTGCCCGATGTAAAGACGATCGTGCTGAACGGCGCCGCAGCCGCGCTCGAAGCATTGCAGCGCGAGGATGCCTCGGTCTCGGCGCTTGTTACCGATCTCCACATGCCGAATAACGATGGCTTCGAACTCATTCGTCGCCTCCGCGCGGAACCGCGCTACGAGCGCCTTCCCGTGTTGATGATTTCCGGCGACAGCGATCCTCGCCTGCCGCAGCGCGCCCTCGCCAGCGGCGCCGACGCATTCTTCTCGAAACCGTATTCCCCGGCGGCCGTCCGCCGCAAACTGGAGCAACTTTTATGCTGATGCGAATCTCCGGAATCGTCCTGGCCTGCGCATGCGTCCCCCTGCTGGCGCGCGCGCAGGCCGCACCCGATATGCAGCGTGTCATGGAACGCCTCGATCGCCTGGAGCAGCAGAATGCGGAGCTGCTTTCGGAAATCCGTGAGCTTCGCCAGGAAATCGCCGCGGCTCATCCTGCAGCCGCAGCCGCGGCCGCGCCCGCGCCGCCGCAGACCGCAGCCGAAACACCGCCGTCTGCGCCCACAACCGAAGAGCGCCTCGACGTTCTCGAAAGCCGCACGCAGGATCTCGCACAGACCCGCGTCCAGACCTCGCAGCGCATGCCGGTCTCACTCACCGGCATGATGCTGTTCAACGCCTTCCACAATGGCGGCTTCGGTGGAGGCGGAGAAGTGCCCGTCACCGCGCAGCTCAATGAGTCCGCCGCTTCCACCGGCGCCACGGTCCGCCAACCCGTGATCGGCCTCAAATTCTACGGCCCCGATCTTCCCGGCGGCGGCAAAGCCAGCGGGTCGGCGTATTTCGATTTCTGGGGCGGCAGTTCGGCTCCCGGCAACAATCTCTTCCGGGTTCGCCTCGCCACCATCGATCTTG
>CAZPZE010000230.1:0-2107 GCA_964590625.1 uncultured Solibacteraceae bacterium | reverse complement strand
GTGATCAACGATCGGGCCGACTACGCGGCGATCCTCGGATCGGCGCTCCACGTTGGCCAGGAGGATTTGACGCCGGCCGACGCGCGGCGGGTCGTGGGCGCGGAGACGATCGTCGGCTACTCCACCCACAACCCGGCCCAGATGCGGGAAGCCGACCAGGAGCCGGCGGACTATCTCGCCTTCGGACCGATGTTCGGAACCGTCTCGAAGGAACGCCCCGATCCGGCGGTTGGTCTCGAAGGCCTGAGAGCGATTCGTCCCCTGACTCGCAAACCGCTTGTTGCGATTGGCGGCATCACGCGAGACAATGCATTCACCTGCTGGAACGCGGGGGCCGATTCGGTAGCCGTGATCGCCGATCTCTATCCGCCGGATTGCACGAAAGCCAGGCTGCGGGAACGAATGACCGAATGGCAAAAACTGAAGCCCCGGTAGCGGAAAAAAGCGGATTCGTCAAAGGGCTCGGGCTCCTCGACGCCACCACGCTCGTGATGGGGTCGATGATCGGCTCCGGCATCTTCATCGTCAGCGCGGACGTGGCGCGGCAGGTGCAGTCGCCCGGGCTGCTGATCATCTGCTGGATTCTGGCGGCGCTGCTGACGATCGTCGCGGCGCTGAGCTATGGAGAGTTGGCGGCGGCGATGCCCCACGCGGGCGGCCAGTACGTTTATCTGCGCGAGGCTTTCGGACGCTTCTGGGCGTTCCTTTTCGGCTGGACGACCTTCGTGGTCATCCAGACCGGCACGATCGCGGCAGTCGCGGTTGCGTTCGCGAAATATACCGGCGTTTTTCTGCCGCAGGTCTCGGCGTCGAATTATCTGATCGGTTCGGGCAAGCTCGGGCTGACGACGCAGCAGCTTCTCGCGATTGCGATCGTGATGGGGCTGACGGTGGTGAATACGGGCGGGATTCGGACCGGCGCGATCGTTCAAAATATCTTCACCGCCGCGAAAGTGATCTCGCTGCTGGGGCTGGCGGCGCTCGGATTCGTACTGGGCCGGAACCCCGACGCGATCGCGGCCAACTTCCATCACTTCTGGCGCGGAGCTTCGTGGAACTGGTCTGTGGTGGCGCTGGTGGCGACGGCGATGGTGGGTCCGCTGTTTGCTTCCGACGCGTGGAACAACGTCACGTTCACGGCGGGCGAAGTCCGGAATCCGAAGCGCGATCTGCCGCTTTCGCTGGGGCTTGGAGTGGGCGTGGTTTCGGCGCTCTATCTCGCGTGCAACTTCGTCTATCTTTCGGTGCTGACGCTGGGGCAGATCCAGACGGTGCCGGAAGATCGGGTAGCGACGGCGGTGGTGGCCGTGATGTTCGGCCCGGTGGCGACGAAGATCATGGCGGCGGCGATCATGATCGCGACGTTCGGCTGTGTGAACGGACTGGTGCTTTCCGGCGCGCGCGTTTATTACACGATGGCGCAGGACGGCCTGTTCTTCCGCCGCGCAGGCGAGCTGAATCCCGAAACCCACGCGCCCGATTTCGCGCTCTATATACAGTGCGGCTGGACAATCCTGCTGACGCTGAGCGGACAGTACGGGGACCTGCTCGACTATGTTATTTTTGCTGTACTGCTGTTCTACATGCTGACGATCGGCGGATTGTTCCGGCTCCGCCGCACTCGTCCGGATATGGAACGGCCCTACCGAGCCGTAGGCTACCCCGTCCTTCCTGCGCTTTACATTTTTGTTGCAGGCGTAATCGAAGTTTTGCTTTTATGGAACAAGCCCGCGTTCACCATGCGCGGATTAATTCTGGTTTTGCTGGGGGCGCCGGTGTATTTCCTCTGGCGGCGGAAGGAAGGCTAAGGGCCGATGAGTCTTTTTGCGGTTAAGCCGCTCTCGCGGATTTTTGCCGAAAGTGAACAGGGAGAGCATCAGCTCAAGAGGACGCTGGGCGCCTGGCAACTGATCGCGCTCGGCATCGGCGGCGTGATCGGAGCGGGCATCTTCGTACGCACGGCGGCGGCGATTGCGGAACGCGCGGGTCCTTCGGTCACGCTTGCGTTCCTGCTGGCGGGCATCGGCTGCGCGTTCGCGGGGCTTTGCTATGCGGAGTTCGCTTCCATGATTCCGGTGGCCGGCAGCGCGTACACGTATTCCTACGC
>CAZPZE010000229.1:0-4897 GCA_964590625.1 uncultured Solibacteraceae bacterium | reverse complement strand
CACTTCGTTTTTCGCGCTTGTGCCGGCCAAAGGCGGCGTGAAGATGAAGAACGTGGAGCAGCCGGAGATCAGCGCGACCGTGGATCTGCAAAGCGACAATATTCAACTCAAGGGCTACACGATGCCGGCGTTTGTGAAGTTTCTCTCGACTTCCATGGGGCATCCGGTGGTGGATGAAACAGGCCTGAAGGGGAGTTACAACATCACGCTCTATCTCTCGATGGAGGACATAAGAACAGCCCGCATTCGCGTTGCGATTCAGCAACTGGGGCTGCAGTTCGAAAATCGCAAGGGAGAAGTGAAGTCGATCGTGGTTGACAGCGCGAACAAGGAACCGACGCAGGCTTAGCGCCGGGGACTGGTGATCACAGAGGAGCGCGAATGAGGCGGATTGCCGGACTGATGCTCTGGATGGCGGCGCTCGGCGCTTCTTCCACCGCGTCACACGGTTTTCTGGTTGACGCCGGATGTTTTCAGGCAGAAGAGAATAACGTCAATCCGGACTACATCAATCTGCCGGGCGCGCACGATGTTGGATTCGAGATTCGCGCCTGTTACCCGCGCCTAAACAAGACGAAGAAGTTCATGGTTGTGCTCTCCAGTGGAGAGTTCTATCGTCTGGACGCAGGCGGGAATGCTGACGCCGCCAGACTTGTCGCTGCGGCTGGAAAGCCGAAGAAGGGCCAGGACCGGTTTATCGTCGACGTTTCCGGAACGATTTCCGGAAACACGATTCACGTCGATTCACTTTCCGCCGGCCGCTGACGGGCAGCCCGCCGCCTGAGGCAGAGGCGGGGAGACGATGCCGACATTCCAGTTCCACGGCGTTCTGCCTTCGGCGCGGCGACGGCAGACGACGTCTTCCTGAAGTTCATACATCCCGGGCATCGGATCCGTACCGGGCTTCGGAACATCGGCGAAATGCATGTACGATTTCGTGGAACTGAAGGGCTGCCAGTGGGGCCGGCCCTCCGCATTCGGAGTTCCCGTTTTGACAAAAGAAACCCAGTAATCACGAATGGCACCAGCGAAGCGAGTCTCGGCCGGCGTCATCTCCATCTTCGGCCAGGCGGGCGGAGTGAGATCGGCCGTTCCGAAGATATACGGAAGTTCGCTGGCGTGGAAGGCGTGGAGCCCCGCCTTGTCAGCCGCCGGATAGCCGTGATCGAACAAATAGAGGAAGGCATGTTCGCCCGCCGCGGTTTGTTTCACGGCGACTCGCTCGGCAGTCCAGCCATAGAGAGCGTCGCGCGGTTCTTCCAGAATGCTCTCAGCGAGGTTAGAAGCGGGATAGAGCCGCAGATAGTCATCGGCGAGCGGACCATAGCGCTCGCGAATCGCGCTCGTATAAGCCGCCGGGGTCGCAGGCACCGGCGGGGCGAGGAAGCGCAGTGACCGGATTTCGCCGGCGTTGAATCCGACGAGCACAGGAACGTGCGCCTGTTCGCCGCGATCGAAAACGTCGACCAGTTGCCGGGTGAGGACATAGCCGTCGATGGTTCCGAACGGCAGATATCCGGTGCCCGGCGCCTGCTCGGTGATGGCGGCTGCGTCCATTGCGCGCAATGCGGCGAGATCGCGTGCTCTCAATTTCGCTTCGAGCTGCATGCCGTTCGATTCGGCCGATTCTTCACCGAAACGCTTCTCGTGCAATTCGGGAGTCGAGATCATGTACGAGCTTTCGAGGATGGCTTTGTCGAACAGGCCGCGCGCGCGCGGTGAGGCCAGCAGATAAAGGATGCTGAGCCCGCCGGCGGACTCGCCCGCGATGGTGACGTGATTCGGGTCGCCGCCGAACGACGCAATGTTGCGCTTCACCCAGCGCAGCGCTTCGATCTGATCGAGCAGTCCGTAGTTACCGGAGATGTGGGCCCGCGATTCCGCGCTGAGTTCGGGAAGTGCGAGATAACCGAGAGCGCCCAGGCGGTAGTTGATGCTGACGAGCACGAGACCGCGTTTCGCAAGAGCCGTGCCGTCATACATCGTCTCGCTGCTCGCGCCGCCGGTGAGAGATCCGCCGTGAATCCACACCATCACGGGCGTGTTGCGCGCGGCGGCGGGAGTCCAGATATTGAGGAAGAGGCAATCCTCGCTCATCGCCGGAGGAGGATCGGCATAGATGCTGGCCGCGCGCGGCTTCGGCTGGTAGCAGGCCGCGCCGAATTTCGTCGCGTCGCGTACGCCCTGCCACGAGGCCGCCGCGACAGGGGCTTTCCAGCGCATCGAGCCGACCGGTGGCGCGGCATAGGGAATGCCGCGGAAAACGTGGAGATCTCCTTCGACCGTACCGCGCACCGCGCCAGCCGGAGCGCGGACGATAGGTGCGTCGGCGGCGTGCAGCGCGAGCGCAGCGAACACGCTGAGGGCGAAGGTTACACGGAGACACGACATGAGAGAACCTCCGGTGGACGAATGGGGGCGGCTTGCGTTTGAATCTTACACGATCCAATCGATCTGCAGGTGAAGCGAACTGAATCCGCTGCCAGGATATACCGCTCGCACCGGCTCGTTGCCGGGGATCGAACTAATGCAGCGCGAGCGGCGGAATACCTCTTCCAGTAACACACGCAATTCCAGCCGCGCGAGCGGCGCACCGGGACAAACATGAATTCCCGCGCCATAAAGAAGGTTCAGGGCGGGGTCGCGGTCCAGCCGGAATTCATCGGGATCACCAAAGCAGCTCTCGTCGCGGTTGGCGGACGCCCAGATGATCGTCACACGCTCACCGGCCGGGATCCTGAACCCGGCAATTTCCACCGGTTGAGTCGTCCTTCTGCGGCTGGAAATGAACGGTGGGTGAATGCGCAATATTTCTTCGATGGCGGCCGGAAGCAGCGCCGGCGACTCGCGCAGTTGTTCCTGAAGGCGGGGATGTTCCGCCAGGTAGTGCAACAGAATACCGACGCAGGCGGAGATTGTGGAGAGCTCGCCGACTGTCCAGTTCCGAAGAATGCTGACGATTTCATCCTCCCCCAACGCCCTGCCGTTCACGCGTTCGCTGAGCAATTGCACCATCGGATCGGCGCCGTCTGAAGCCGCGCGTTTCCTCGCATCCGCGATCAATTCGCGGATGTAGCCATCGAATTCCGTCGCGACCGCGGATAACGTCGCGCGGTCGCCGGAAAGAGTCGCAGCGTAATTCTTCCGGGTCCACTGAAGCAGGGGCGCATGCAGAGAGGAAGGCCAGTCGAGAAAAGCGCTTTGGATGCGGACAGCAAACAGATCCGAGAGTTCCGCCGTCACTTCGACGCGGGATTTTCCCGCAAGCTCATTCAGGAGCGCGGCAGCCACCTGCCGGCAGGCAGGCTCGAACTCCCGGATGCGATCCGGAGTGTAGTATTTGTCGACGATTCGCCGGAATTCCGTATGGTCCGGCGGGTCCATGCCAGCGGGGATGGCCAGATGCTCCGATACAACGCTGCTGAAGATCGAAGGATTCTCGAGCACGCGCATGACATCGGAATGGCGAAACAGCGACCAGTGGAGATATTCGCTGTGCGCGACGGGGCACCGGCTGCGAATCTCATCGTATACGTGAATCTGATCTTTCCGCGAATCTTCGGAGCGGGGATCCCACTGCGGGCAGGAGACTTCGCTCAAGATTTTCCTCCAGGGTTCTCCTCAGACCGGACACCGCGATCGATGCGCCTGATAAAACGGTAGCCGGCAAAGCAGGCAGCGCATAGCGCTCCTGATGCGATCGCACCGGGCAGGGCGGCCGCGGTGTAGCCGCCGAGGAACGCCTCGAGCGTCGCGGATAACAGCCAGATCTGAACGACCAGCATCACAACGAGAAGTGCCGTGACGGCATCGATCGCGGTCAGTCCCCGTCCCTGCTGCATATTTCGCGGCATCTCTCAGGCCTCCGATTCCATCCGGATCGCTATCAGATCGTCACCCTTCCGGTTGAGGACTACGCGCGGCAGTGGACGTTCCGGCGGACCCTGCAAAACCGAACCGTCAGTGACCGAGAAATACCCCTGATGGCAGGGACACTCCAGACGGTTGTTTTCCGGCGAGTAATAGACCGCGCAGGAAAGGTGCGTGCACTTCTGGCTGTAGGCCACGAAGTGATCTTCCGCGAGGCGAATCAGGATGCACTGCTCTCCCGACTGCGGATACTGAAACAGTTTCACGCCCTTCAGCGGAACATCCGCCGCATTGGCCACAACTGTTTCCGGGAAGTCGCTTGTTTCGTGAAACAGACTCCTGATCCAGATCCAGAGATTTCCGGCGAACATGCCCAGGCTTCCCAGGGTCAGAAATTTCGCCAACTGCCGCCGGCCGATGTAGCGCTCATCCGCCCTTGTGACAGGAAACTCCTCTTTCCAGAGCGCCTTCTTTTCCTTCGCTTCGCAGCCGCACTTTTCAGGCATGGGACATCTCCCACATAAATGAAGTGATGTCGAGCGTCACCTCGTCGGTGCCCGGCGGAGTCATCATGTACACCTTCGTCCGGATCGTCTGGTTCCCGAACTGAAAAGTGTTCGAAGGCTTCTCCTGGCGGCGCGCGATTTCCTCGGGCCGGACATAAGCGAGCGCCTGGCTGGGGCAGACCGTTGCGCACATGGGCCGCTTTCCGACGGACGTGCGGTCATAGCACATATCGCACTTCATCATCTGCTCGTATTCAGGAAAGACTCTCGGGATTCCGAAGGGACAGGAGAGAACGCAGTTGGAACATGCGATGCAACGTGGCTTCAGCGCGCTCATCACGACACCGTCTTCGTTCTGCTTGATCGCATCCGCCGGACAGGATTGCGCGCAGGTCGGTTCCTCACAATGCCAGCAGACAAAGGCGGCGCTGGCGATCGTCTGCGAGCGGTCCAGATAATCGAAATGAATCATCGAGTGCCCGCGGTGCGTGTCGCATTCTTCGCAGGCCTTCACGCAGGAC
>CAZPZE010000228.1:0-10354 GCA_964590625.1 uncultured Solibacteraceae bacterium | reverse complement strand
GCCCGAGGGCTACCGCAAGGAAGCGGGTTGGGCGACGACCCTCGGCATGGTGGGGAAGTGGTGTATTCATCCCAGCCAGATCGCGCTGGCGAACGAAGTGTTCTCGCCCACCGAGAAGGAAGTGGCGCGGGCGAGGCAGGTCATCGCGGCGGTACGGGCGGCTGACGGTGCTGACGCCGCGAATGAATCCAGACATGCTGATGGGCGACGGGTTGTTGAAGAAGACGGGCGCGGCGAATCTGTTCATGGTATTCGGCGAGCCGGATCTCGAGGTGAAGACGCTGAAGGACGGGCGGCTGCAGGTGACGCTGCGGGCGGTGGATGTATACGATCCGACGACGCAGGCGATTCGCAGCAACTCGACGGATGAGGTGGCGTGCTGGTTTATCGATACGAGTTATAACGGCGAGAGCTTTTTCGTGCGGCATGCGTATTTCACGGGCGCGGATCAGCCTTATGAGCGGCTGCGGAAGGCGCTGAGGGCGGATGTGGATGAGGCGGCGTGGTCGAGTCTGTATTCGACGGTGAGCAGGCCGTTTGAGAAGCCGAAGACGGGGAAGATCGCGGTTAAGGTGATTAACCACTACGGGGATGAGGTGTTGAAGGTGTATGGGGTAGCTTGACAGCGAGGCGGTGGCTAAAATTCGAGGGACGCCGCGCGACGACGGTGCGCAAGGAGTAAACGCGCCGCACTTGCGGGAAAACACGCCAGACTTGGGGGGAAACACCCAGGTTCCCCCAATCGCCGATTACCATATGCTCGTCCCTGTAAACCTGAGACCTCGTTCGGGAGATGGCGGCCGGATTAGAGCCGCCAAGGGAGCATCTGCGGGTGGCAGCCCTGCGAGTATATATTTCGCGACACCAAGATCGATCAGTCTGAAACGGATCTGGTCACTGAAACGTTAGCGCCCTTCAATCGCGTATCGAAGCCTTCGTTACGATCGAGCGTAGCGAATCCGAAAACCGCCGCGGGAAGCAGAAACGATCAGGTAGGGACTGCGGATCTTCGTAAAAACACTCTTCTTCAGGATCATATTCCCGAACTGAAACTCCATGCGGAGGCGGGTAACCGCCACGGGGCGTGGGATTCTGATTTTTTTGTGTTTCGGCGGGAGGTCGTCGGGCGGCTCATGGGCGGCATCAAGCAGGCGCCGGCGAACTTGTAACTTGCCATTTGTGGACCCGGAGTATTCGCCGGTCGTCACCGCTATCGGCGCCGGAGAGACATTGTTCGGCGGCAGAATAGCCTCGAGCGGAATCGCATTGAAGATCGTCGAGATCAGTAACAGCAGATAGAGTGCTGATTTTGCAGCTTCTTTCAGGATTATGGGCGTAGGCATCTCTCACTCTCCGCAGGTTTGTCCGGGCTCGGAACGAGAGGTCCTTAAAGTGCTACCCTACAAAAGGACCGCAGGGTCACGAGCCCTGTGTTCAACCGCGCGGGAGCTTGATATCTCTTCCGTAAGGATGAAAGCAGTTAGCCTCGAAACCGACAGCTTTCATACTACGTCGAAGGGTTTTGACAGCTCCCGCGACCGTATTTCTACCGACATCAGGAAGAGACGGTATAATTTCAATCAGGTTACCGTATTTAGTTTATTTTTACGTCCGTAAACCTCTATAACAAAAAGAGTTGATCGTTTTATACGTTGCAGCGTGGTCGTGGAGAACGTGTTCGAGCGAGGCCGCGACGTTGCTATGGCGGGCTAGCCAAAACGTTTCTGCGCTCGTTTTCCCACGTGGTTCGATTAGAGCGCCTGAACGGGTCATCAGAAATTTAACCACGGGGTAGCCATTAGTGGACTAACGTTGAGCTACATTCTGACAACGTTCTGATACAATGCCTCACACGTAACATGAGCGAGCTTGCTGACGTTGTCGAACAATTTATCAAGAAAAGCTCTCTGTCGGAGCGCGACTTAGCCGTGGTGCGGCATTTGTTGGCGAGTACGTGCGCCGGTGAAAAGAAGGTCCAGCGGCAATTTCAATATCTTGGTAAAGAAGTTAAATTCGACAGATTCGCCATACACAGAATAAGGGACGATGTCAAAAAAATTTTCGGCGAGGGACAGGGATTCACAATCGTCCAGGAAAAATATACCCTCAAACTACCGCAGCCGATACCGACATCAGCACCCATGGAGGATTTTTCCCGCCTTCTCTATGCGATGTTCGAAGTTGCCGGAATCGATGAGAAAGATCGGAGCACCAAACTTAAGGAGCGATTGGGTCAGGAAGTTGATGGCTTTTTTGTTTTGGCGAAGGAGCTGCAGCAACGCAAAATTGAAGACTTTGATGAAGTCTTTCGTCAATTCAAAAAAAATAAGAAGCGGATCAGCGTCAATGACATGCGAGCCATTGCCGAGATTTTCGAATTTCATCCGTTGCTTCTCTACCCATTGCTGATCCCTTATCATGACACAGGTGCGCTGGCGCTGGATCTCCATGATTTCGTTCATGTCAAAAGGATGCAATCTCCGGAGAGAGAGGACCGGTCTACCGGCCCTTATTCAAGCCCCGTGAAAAGACTCCGACTGGCTGACGCTACGATTGGAATCGTTCGCCTCGACGACGCCCATCCGAAATCGGACGGACACTCTCATCCGGGTGACGAGATCGCGCTGGTTTTGTCGGGGTCCATCGATTTTCAACTTCGTCAGGCCGGGAACGTGATTAACCTGAAGGAAGGTGATCTGATTCATTTTTATGCTGAAACGGAGCACCAGGCATTCCGACGTGGCAAGGACGCGGAGATGCTCGTTATTCGCTTCTATCAGACGGATGCACCAACGCGCCACGCGCTATGGAAGGAACTGAAACGTCACCTTGTCGAAAACCCCGGTGGGCTGCTGCCGCGTCACGCCGCGGCGTGGATACTGCAAGCGTTGCCAAGCTATCATCCGCCGAGCTACCAGCCGATTGTGAGAGATGAGCTTGGTCTCGCAAGGATGCTCGATAGTATCGCGGAATGGAAGCCTGGTGACGCGCGTTCTTCGACTTTGAGCGCTGAAGAGCGGGAAGCACTCCAGGCTGCCGACCCTGCGGCAATGAGTAGAGTCGCATCCCTCAGGACGATCGCCGAGGCATATGACGTCGAGGAATTCCTGCTGCTGGGTTTTGGCTTTCCAGCCGTAGCTGACAAGGTGATCCTGAAGCGAGCGCCGATTAAAGGATCCTCTGACGGAGCCCGATCGTATCAATTTGAGCCGAGTGATTTTTTCACCTTCCCAAAGGACGATCAGAAGTTCAGCCTTCCCGAGCATCCGCCGGTCAGATACCGCCTGCCTAAGCGGAGTCTATCCTGCTCGGATATCTCGATAGCCCACATTGAATTGGATCCAAATGCCGGAACGCCGCGAAACTCTCATCCCGGACTAGAGCTCATCTACCTGGAATCAGGTAGTCTTCTTATCACAGTGGATGGCTCGCCTGCAGTCAGCCTATCTGCTGACGGTCCGCAACTCTGCCATTTCGAGAGCTCTCGTGAGCACACCGTCGTAAATCCGGGAGCGGACGTCGCAAAGTTCTGGGTGATCCGCTTTTACCGCGACGGAGTTCCTCGCAGTGAAAGCACATCGTAGCTAACGGGCGCCGCAGCGGTTCGTCCAGGTAATCAAACTGGCCGGCCAGCTCGGCGTTTCGTACATTGGAGGATCGGCCGGCGTGATCGCCGGGCCGCCGCTCAATGAGCAGCTTGACTGGAACTGGACCATGATTCGTGGCCGGGCAGGAAGACGTGATTTGCGTTCCGCGGCGCGAATTTGTACGCTACTGCCGTTACCGCAATCACGGGTGCAGCGCGGGCCGCGTCGGGGAAACTGGAGTCCCCGCGTCGGATGCTTTCGGTCTCTGACCGAAAGGCGGCAGGTTTCCCGAATGCACATCAAATAACCGCTTGTGAGTTTCGATAGCGGCTCCCACCAGTTCCTTATAGGGGCGGTCTGTTACATCCAGAAATCCGATGTTGTAGTTCTCGCCATCATTCCGTCCGGTAGCCGATTCGTCCACCCCGATATACCATCCGGCGCCGACGAAGGCTGAGTGGGCGGCCGCCTGCTCGACGTAGTAACGATAGGCGACGCCGCGCTCCTTCTGGTCGCGGACCTGAACGAGACCTGCACCAAGTCCATCGGCGGGAACGCCGAAATGAAACTCTCCGATGATGATGGGCCGGCCGGCGATCGCATACGCCTTGTTCATCTGAGCCACCGGCTCATACGTGTAGAGGTTGGCGCTGTAAACGTCGAAGGCGCGCGCGGCTCTTATCAGATAGTCCGGAGGCTCTCCGCCGAAGCGTATTCCGAGGTTCATGTGATGCGGGTCGTGCTTCTTCAGCGCCGC
The DNA here is from genome assembly GCA_964590625.1 of uncultured Solibacteraceae bacterium. Lineage (GTDB taxonomy): Bacteria > Acidobacteriota > Terriglobia > Bryobacterales > Bryobacteraceae > BOG-234. The sequence goes on along the minus strand of CAZPZE010000228.1, from coordinate 6,010 downwards.
CCCCACCATCGCCAGGTATTTTTCGAACATCGCGACGACGAACTCCCTGCGGCGCTCCCGGGTATCTCCGTGGGCGAGGAAGGTCCGGATCTCCCGCTGCGTATCCGTGCGAGGGCCGGCGAGGAACATGTCGATCAGTTCCGATTCGCGTCCGGGCCATGGCGGCTCGTTGCCGATGAAGTATCCGATGAGATAAGGATCGTCCCGGCGCGGAGCACATTGCGCGGCGGCAGCCTCGTCGACCGCCCGAGCGAACGCAGGTGAGTAAATATCGGGCATCCCGAGATAACTGACTAACGCCGAGCCGCCTGTCAGGAGCGGGTTAAACCTGGCGAGATATGGTTTCTTCAGCGTTGACGGCGGGGGCATGTCAACCGGACGTGTGGAAGCCACGGTCGTCAATCCCCACGCGGCGGCGCGCCGCAACTCCATTTGGGCGGCCTTTGCGCGCCAGTCCGGGCCATAGCGCCGGAAAAGGTTCCAGGCGAAAAAGGACCTGAGTCCCGCCGTCGAAGCAGATCCAGATGCGACCGCGGGAGTGGGCGGTATGAGTTCCCGGGGCGGCAGCGCCGCGTAATATTGTTCCCGGCCGTCCGTCTTCGTTTCCGCGCCTCCGCCTCCCATATTCGGGACAACCGTGGACAGAAACAGGTGACCATCAGGGTCGACGAGCCACCATTTGCCGTTGACCTGATCGACGCGGAAGAACCCTGTCGCTTTTGCCTTTGTTCCGCGGTAGCCGCCGTACTCGCAGTAGTTGAACGCGCCGGGGGCCAGCGTCCTCTCCTCGGAATCCCACTCTGATCTGAGCTGATCCATGCTTTTGATCTTGCGGGGCCAGTCGGCGTGAATCCATTGGCCGAACTCGTCGACGACCGGCTTCTGTTCCAGGATCTCCGATCCCGGATCTTCTTTGGTGAGCCGGACGGAGCGGATCTCGAGCGTCGGCTTGCCGAGAGGGTACTCCATTCTGATGCCGACGGCTTTGACAGCATTGATGGGCCCGAATGGTCCCCATACCGACATCCAGAAAGAATTGGCCGGGCGGTTGAAGACGGATGCCATGGATTGGCCGGAGCGGCCGGCGCCCTGAAAGAATCTGAGCGGAATTGCGGCGCGCAGCCAGACATTCTGACCGAACGGCTGGATGATGATTCGTCGCGCCCCGTCCGTGTTGTAAACGAAGAGAAAAAACCTCTGTGGAGTGGAGGCCTTTATCTCCATGACCAGGTAGTTATAAGGAGACCAGTCGGCAGGGAGGTCCGGATTCAGGTCCCTCAGCGCCCACTTGTGTTCAGGCTGTACGCCATCGAAAACCAGCAGCCGGACTTTCGCTCTGCTGCAATCGGATGTGGAGAGAAGCGCCAGCAGAACAGCGATGAAAGCGCTAAAAATCACTGGCCTTTGCATGTCGTCTCAGTCGCGGTCTTCACACGTTCAGCAAGCCCAGCGGTGATGGTAACACTGACGGCCGTTGATTCGAGCCGGCAAATTCGCCATTTGCCGTCGCTTCGTTCGTCTATAGCCATGGGCGAACACGTGTCCAGTATTCGTCGCAATCCCGGCCGAATTTCGAGCTGATCAAACGCTCCTCGGACAGGATCTGAAAGCGCAGAAGGTAAACCATGACCGCGGGAGGTCCCATGGACACCCACGGCGCTGCGAGCCAGACGGCCCAGCTCAGGAGCATGGCAACCAACCCGACATACATGGGACGCTCCAACTTCCAGACTCTTCGCTGGAGATTCATCGGATTTTCGATTCCTCTGCTGCACGTTCGAGTACGATAACGCGCGCCTCGATTTCTTCGATTTCGATCGCATTGTTCGCGTGCACGAAAATGCAGTCCGCGGCACGCAGGCGTCCCCAGCGTCATTTCGCGCTTTTGCGTGAAAAGCATTCGCGGAGAAGACGCGGCCGGGACCGCCACTGCGCGGAGGCATTCGGCCGAGTTTCCCCTTGATTCAGTACCGTGTCCAGGGTGCACAATTGATCATGTCCGTTAAGGTCAAGAGAACATCATTCGATTTCCTTGCAAGAAACTACGCGACGGCTTCGCCTGAGATCGAGATTTTGCGAGACGGATACGACCGGTCAATGATTCTCGCGCAGCCCGGTTACAAGAAGAACTTTATTGAACGCTGGTATATCAGCTTGCAGGGGGAAGACGCTCCGACAACTTCCGGCGCATCAGTTGAACCGGATAAGCCCACCAGCCTTGTATTCCGATATGACTGGGCATTCGGGATTGCCGTCATTCAGGGATTCTGGTGGGACTGGCAGAAAGACCTTTGCGACGACGACTCGATCGCCGTCCACCTTCTACTCGAGCCGACAGGAGACGCTCCAGAGCCTGTCCCCGTTGCGTGCACGCTCAGTGCTCTTCGGCCCTCACGGAACACACAGACCGTATGGGAACAGGCGTGGCCCGAATTGATGAAAGTCGCAGTCAGTGCGGTCAAGACCGGAGCACCAGCCATTCCAGGGCTGGCATATCTATCTGAACCGCTAAATGCCATGTCAACTGTTCTTGATTCGCGTACGGGCCAACAGAAGAATTGGTTTCTATATCAATTTTTTGACGAGATCAGGAAATGCCCAACAGTGGAGTGGCGGATCAATAAGGGAGTAATGCGCGAATACGGTCCTCTTCTTCGCGGGAGTCTGTTTTTGAGGTTTCAGGGATCGGCCGCATCACATCCCGGCAAAATTCGCATCCACGTGCGGCCGCAAGTGCGCTACCACTCCGAAGGCGATCTCGATTTCATCGTCCCAACAGAGGTTCTCCCTGAAGAGGAGAGGATTTTTCTGGACGTTACGCCACAGGATCAGTGAGAACGGTGAAACCCTGTGTTCTGCCGTTTCGGTTGTGGATGCCGGAGCTGGCGTGTAAACGGGTATCGTTGGCAGGCGTGTCATTCTGATGAGCCGGAAATGCCCGCCCGATGTTCACTATTATTCCCGTTAGTGTTTCCAGGAGCGTTCTACGACTTCGTCGATTGGGCTGCAGGGATGATGTCGAAACGAGCTGCCAGTGCCGCGCGCTCTTCGCGGCCTGCATTCCGGGCCGCAAGCTGTCCCAGTTCCTCGACAAAGCTCTCAAACCCGGAAGGATAGTGAACAACGAGGATGGTCGCGCTTTGGCTGCTCGCGTTGTAAAAACCGTGGACCGCCCCGCGCGGGACGAAGGCGAACGTTCCCGCCGGAGCGATGTGGCTGTCTTCGCCGATCCGAAACGTCAACTCACCATCGAGGACATAGAAGAATTCGTCACACTCGCGGTGAAAGTGCGGGCCGGCGCCCATCATGCCGGGCCCGAGCCGTCCCTCGGTAACCGTGCACAGACCGCCTGTCTCTGCCGCCCCAACCTTTATCGTTATTCCGGGCCCTCCCGGACCGAGCGCGACGAATTTTCCCTGGCCGGGAGCCACTATCACTGCCTTCATCATCTCTTGACCGATGCGTTCCAAAGCGCTACGCCTGAGGCAGCGCAGGCGTGAGGCCGTGGCGCCGCATGATCTCCGCCATTTTCGCCCGGTCCGGCGGACCACCTCCCGCCGCTTTGATCAGTTCGGCGCTTTCGCGGAAATACAGAGGACCGATGGCGGCCGGCGTGATGATGCAGAGTGTCTTTGCTTCCGCCATTCCGTTGTTGTCGAAACGGTGAACAGCGCCTCTCGGAATGCACAGCGCCTGCCCCGGACCGACATCCAGCTGGTTTCCGTCCACGGTCCAGGTCAGAACTCCGTGGATCCCGTAAATCGTCTCTTCGTAATGGTCGTGGCTATGCGCGGGCGCCGCCAGGCGCTGTCCGCCTGGAACCGTCAGCTCAAAGGCCGCGACAGTGCCGTTCGAGTCTTCCGCAGTGATTAAGAAGTGGACCGCGAGCGGCCCGAGCCGGATCGTCTCAGCGGAAGGATTGACAGGGGAGACGGATATTTGTGGTGTCATGTGAGTCCTTTAGTAAATTACGTTTACCATGTTAAGATAGTAAATAGAATTTACTATCATGTCAATCCCTTCCTCGCGCAAAAGTTCACCGCTCCGGACCCGCGATATGCTTATCGGGGCCTTGTTGCGGGTTCCGGCTCAGGCGATTCATCGCCGTATCATCCAGGGGCTCAATGCGGAAGGGTTTGGAGACCTCCGCGTGCCGCACATGGCTGTGCTGCAGTTTCCGGGCCCTGATGGCGTTCGCCCGGGCACTCTCGCTGAGCGCGCCGGTGTGAGCAAGCAGGCTATGAACCAACTGCTCCGGAGCCTCGAAACGCTCGGCTATATCACGCGATCCGCCTCTCCTGATGAGGGGCGCGCGCGAATTATCCGCTTCACCAAACGCGGGCGCGCCGCGTGGGGAAAACTGCACGAGATCCTCGGTGACATTGAGCGTGAATGGAGCAGGGAACTGGGGCCGAAAGATTTCGCCGCGCTCAAAGAATTGCTCTTCCGTGTCTGGGAGAGCCCCCTGACCCGCCAGTGCATGGAGGGGCGTCCTGCAGCCGATTGTGAAGCGGCCTCTGCGATCGACCGCTCCTGACCACGCCGATTCACAATCCAATGTCACTCGTTTCGCGTTACAGCAAATAAGCCGGAGGGGAGCAGCCCGAAACAATTTGGATCTTTTCTGTTTCAATACGATCAGAGGAGGCCTGAATGGCTGTGTGCGCACCTGGAGTTCTGGAATTATTCAGCGAAGCAGTGCCGGAAGCTTTCTTTGACCGATTGTCCAGGGATCTGCAGCTTCCGATTCGACAACGGATTTTCAGCCTGCCGCTGGTTATCTGGCTAATGATTTCGCAGCGACTGGACGGCAAGGCTACACTTTCCACGGCCGTGCAGCAAGTGGTGCAACAACGACCGCGGAGGTTGTTAACCGATCACAAACGCATCCGTGAGAAAACCACGAGTTGCCATACTGGAGCCTACAGCGATGCACGGCAAAGGATGCCCCTAGTGGCCGCGGAAAAGGTAGCCGATTCGGTTTTCCATCACCTGATGGCGGATAACGATCGCGAAGTTCTGCCAGGCTGGAATCGGCGCGTGTTTGTTCTGGATGGCTCCTCACTGGAGATGCCTCATACGCCGGAATTAGCCAAAGCTTATCCTCCACATCCGAAATCGCACTGGCCCGTGCTGCTCATGCTGGTAGCCCAGGATCTGATCACGGGGCTGGCGGTACGCCCCAGTTGGGGACCGATGTACGGAACTGAGGCGGTCAGCGAGCAGTCGCTGATGAAGCACCTTCTGGGGCAACTGCCGGATGATGCCGTACTGATGGGCGATATCAATTTCGGGGTGTTTTCGGTAGTGTTTGCGTCCGCGCAACGCGGCCACGATGTGTTGCTGCGGTTACAGCCCAGTCGTGCCGCAGCCCTCGGCCGCGGATTGCCACTGCAATCGGGTCTGGACCGGGAAGTGAGTTGGCGGCCGAGTGCTTATGAAAGGAAACGCCATCCCGATCTGCCGGAGGATGCAGGTGTGCGAGGGCGCCTGATTATTCAGCAGGTGAAGGCTTCTGATGGTTCCAGTGTCACTCTGTATCTGTTCACCACTTTGCCGCTGACGGTGAAGGAATTGGTCGAAATGTATGGCCAGCGCTGGAACGTGGAAACCGATCTGCGCTCATTGAAACGGACAGTGGATCTGCAGGTCTTGCGCTGCAAAACCATTGACATGATTGCCAAAGAACTGGTGCTGGCCATCGTGGGTTACAACCTGGTACGTGCTGTGATGAACGCAGCGGCCCAACGATACCGGATCGATCCACGGCGGCTAAGCTTTTCACGATCACAAGACATCGTGAATGCGGCCCTCGGCACTCTGGAGGAATTCCACGCTACGGCCGAATATCAACTCCGGCTGGAACACATGCTCCGACTCGTTGCATCCTGCAAACTCCCGAACCGCAGCAAAAAGCGATCTACACCTCGCCACGTTTGGGGCCATGGCTGCAAGTTCAACAAGCGCAAAGTCACCCGGCCAAGTCAGAAAAACGAGTGACATTGGATTG
>CAZPZE010000227.1:0-14154 GCA_964590625.1 uncultured Solibacteraceae bacterium | reverse complement strand
CAGTCACTGAGTTCGCGCATCGTCGTACCGAAAGTCCGCGTTTCCGCTTCCGGTTCGAGGTTTGCCGCCCCGCTCAGAAGCGTCACGGCAATCTCGCGCTTGCCCACGTCGATACCTGCGCAGATTTCCAGAAATCTCTTCATCCTCACTCCTTTCGCGGAGTGCCGGAGTCAGCGCAACAGAAACGAAACCTTGCCTCTCGGGCTCTGGGCCCATCCTCAGATACTTACCAGCGCTGGCCGGACCAGTTTGAAAAGCGGGGTTGGACCACCACAAAGGAACGACGGTCTTCCCGGGACTCCGCAGAGTCAGGCTACACCCGCCCCCGCCACATTTTCATCGCCGCAGGTGTCAGCCCGACATGTGGGTTTGAAAACCGAATTCCCAATCGTGGGGCGGGGCTTCCGCCCATCGCACGACGGGCAGCGCCCGTCGCTCTACTCCACCATCTTCAAAATCATGCCCGTATCCGTCCCTATCCAGACATGCTTCTCATCCGGCCCGGTCAGCACCGCGCTATGCGCCACCGCCCGATAATCCACCGGCATCTCCGTCCAGTGGGCATTATCCGCGCTGGTCAGCACCTTCAGCTTCCCTGGAATCGGACTCCGGAAAATCGGCCCATTCGTTTCAAACCCCGCCAGCAATGACCGGGTCGAATTCGGAAACAGCCGGACATCCGTAATCGCCTCCGTCTTGTCGTGGTACGCCAGCTCGCTCTTCCCGGTGGTCAGATCCACCCGGTAGACCTCGCTCGGATACTCGAATTCGTCCCGGAACTCCACCAGCCCCAGCGCCATATTCAACGGGTTCATCGCCACCCGCGTGATCTGTCCGAAGATCGAGGAATCCGTCTCATGCCAGTTCACCCCGCCATCCTTCGTCTGCAGCAGAATCGACATGTGCGGCACCTCGCGGGTCGCCTTTGCCTTTGCCGGATCCATCCAGGCCGGCCCGCCCTTCGTCGGCGGCACGTCCCATCCCGAAATGATTCCGTTCAGCCCGCTGAACTGAATATCGCCGTAAGTCGTATAAGTCGGATCCCCCGGCGCGGAAGAGGCTGCCGCCAGCGGAGTCCACGTCGTGCCCCCGTCTTTCGTTTCGAACACGTGCTTCTGCCGCCCAGTCGCGAACCCGTGCTGGTGATCGAGGAACCACACCCGCAGCAGGTTATCCGGGGCGTTCTTCGTCTTCGACCACGTCCGCCCGCCTTCCTCCGTGTACCAGATGTCCTTGTCGGTCACCATCCAGCCCGTCGTATCCGGCAGGAAAAACAGCGAGAGGCACGCGTCCTTCACCTTCACCTCGGACCACGTGTTCCCCGCATCGTTGGTCACAAGGACCAAAGGCGTGTCCTTGCCCCTGCGGTCCGTCGTGTAGCCGCACGCAATTCCATGCGTCTGATCGGGAAATGTCAGGTCGTTCAGCGTGAGCGTGCTGTCCACGTCTCTGTATTGATATTGGATGACCCAGTGTTCTTCCGCGGCGGCCGGCGTGACGAAATACGCCGTGGCGGCGGCCGCGAGCACGCCGAGTTGGAAAATAGATTTCACGTTTATGCTCCCGCGCGCACCGGACTCTGCGGGCGCGCCGGCCCGCCAGACAGCACAAGCTCCGCATGGCGAATCGATTCGATCGTTTCGGGCGAAAGCCGCGCCAGCGCCAGCGCGCAGCCCACCTGCTCGCCCAGCGTCGTCAGCACTTCCATCTCGCCGCCGGAATGCTGGTGCGCCGTTCGATGCTGCACGTTGATGACGCCCACCACGCGATTCCGCGCGATCACCGGCGCCGAAAGAAAGGCTTCGAACGTGTCTTCCGGCAGTTCGCCGAATGTCTTGAATCGGGGGTCTCTGTAAGCTTCCCGCGAAATCGCCACCAGCCGCCGCTCGCGCGCCACCCAGCCGGTGATGCCTTCGTTCAGCTTCAGCCGCACCTTGCCGATCTCCGCCTCGTGATGCGTGTTCGAGGCGCAAAGGACCAGCTCATCGCCGTCGCTGAGATACACAAGGCAGGAATCGCACTGGGTGAACTCAACCACCAGTGATACGATGCCCTGAAGAACCTCATGCAGGCTCATCTCGCGAACCATGAATCGGCTGACGCGCTGAAACAGCCGGAGCTGCTGCTCGATCCGCTCCAGCCTTTCCTCGACATTTTTTGCCTTTGACACGGTTTCATTATAGTCTGGACTTTTTCCCTTGATTATGAATTCCTCGGTGCAATGGCCGGACCGGACGCTACCCGTCTCGATATCCTGCGCGCCGGGCGTTCTGACCGCCCTCGAAATCGTGGCGACGGATGGGCTCCTTGCGATGCCGCGCATCGGTCTCGGCGTCGGCGGCCTGCTGCTCGGCCGCCGCGAAGAGGGCCGCATCGAGATCCTCCGCTCGGTCGAAGTCCCGTGCTCTCACGCTCTTGGCCCGGCCTTTATCCTCACGCCCTCCGAAATGAAGGCGCTTGTCGCGCTCCCCGAATCCGACGATGAGGCCGGCTACATCGTCGGCTGGTATTGCTCCAAAACGCAGGGGGACCTCGACCTCACCGAGCACGATCACCGGCTCTTCGATACCTTCTGCCCTGAGCCCTGGCAGACTTTGCTCCTGATTCACCCCGCCAAGGGATGCCCCACCAAAGCCCTCTTCGGATTCCGCGAAGCGAGGAACTTTACGCGCGGCGAATGGCTCGATCTCGCCTGGCAGGAACTGACCAGTTTCGAAAGGCCCGAGTTCGAAAGGCCTCAGCGGCCCGCTCCGAAAGTGAAGGCCGCCGCAGTCGCCGAACCGCCGCCGCCGGTTCCCGAGCCTGCGGCTCCGGCTTCAGTTCCCGCACCGCCCGCGATGGAAGAACCGGAGATCGTGCCCGTTGCGATGCCCACCATCGGGACGTTGTTCGGCAATCCCGGTCCGCCGAGCCAGTCGGCGCCTCCAAAGCGGCCTAAGAAAAAGAAGGTAGAGCGCCCGTGGAAAAATAATCTGATATTCGCGGGGATCGTGCTGGTGCTCCTCGCGCTGATCGCCCTGCTGGTGTTTGGAATTTGGGGTTCCGAACTACTTCCCCGATAGCGGAATCTCGAAATACAGCAGCTCTTTGCCGGTCACGGCGTCGCTGAGCCCGGTGATGTAAAGCTGCGCGCCTGCGCTCTCCACGTCCGTATCGAAATAGACGAAGCCGCTCGCCGTATCCCCCGGCGCAATCACCTTCGCGGAGAGCCCGCGCACTTCGATCGAAGGATCAGCCAGCGGATTCTTCCCGCGCCCGAGCCGCACTCCGCCAAGCGGCCCGACCCTGGCGCTCGGCTCCTTCGGACCCTTCGCGTACTTCACGTCAGACGCCGGCGTGGCTTCGACTTTGCTGCCGTCCGGCAGTTCGTACTGGAAGCGGGCGCGGTCGACGTGAATCGCGTTCGGGCTCGCGTTGTGGATCACCACCAGAACCGGCAGGACGTTCCACTTCCACGGATTGACCTTGCCGAAAGGAGCTTTCGCCTGTTCGTCCGTCGTATAGACTTCTGCGCCGATCGTGACGCCGTTCGACGTCTGCCTGCTCGCGTACTGTTCCGCGGGTTTGGGCTGAAACGCCGGCTCGGCCGCCGAACAAAGCCCCGCCGCGATAGCTATACTCGAAACCAGGCGCAGCGGCCATTTCCGTCCATTGAAACGCAAAGCGATCTACCTCCTTTACCGGGTTGTACAGACACTTGCCTCGCCCGCTGTGCTGCTTTACCTTCTGGCGCGCGCGGCTGGCGACCGCCGCTATCTGGCCACCTTGCGGGAGCGATTGGGTGGACTTCCCGCATTATGGCAGAAGACTGCTCCCGAGGCGATTTGGTTGCACGCCGTTTCCGTCGGCGAAGTGCTTGCCGCGGTTCCGCTCGCCGCGGAAATCCGCCGCCGGTCGCCCCAAACTCCCCTCTTCGTCAGCACTTCGACTCTGGCGGGACGGGAAACGGCCGGGCAGCGCCTCGCGGCGCTCACCGACGGAATTTTTTACGCCCCGCTCGATTACGTCTGGGTGGTGCGCCGGATACTGCGGCGGATCCGGCCCTCGGTGATCGTGGTTCTCGAAACCGAGATCTGGCCGAATCTTTTCCGTGAAGCCAAACGGATCGGCTGCGGGCTGTTGATCGTCAACGGACGCATCTCCGATCGCGCCTTCCCCCGCTACAGGAAATATGCGTGGCTGTTCGGTCCGGTGCTCTCGCTGTGCGACCGGGTCCTGGCCCAGTCGGACGAGATGAAAGAGCGCTTCGCGATTGCCGGCGCCCCGCGCGAGATTCTCGAAACCGCCGGCAACCTGAAATACGATTTCCAGCTCTCGCCGCTGCCGGCCGATTCGCCTGTCCTCGCGTTTATCGCGGCGGGGCAGGGCAGACCGCTCTGGATCGCAGCCAGCACCTCCACCGATGGCCGGATCGAAGAGGAAGACGATGTCATCGAGGCGCAGCGCGCCCTGAAAAACTGGCGGCTCATTATCGCGCCGCGGAAACCGGTTCGTTTTGACGTGGTGGCGAGGAAGCTCGAATCCTCCGGGCTGCGATGGGCGCGCCGTTCGCAATGGACGCCGGGCGATGAAAATGCCGATGTGCTGCTGCTCGACTCCATCGGTGAACTCGGTGGCACATTCGAACATGCCAACGCGGTGTTTATGGGCGGCACGATATCGGACATGGGCGGCCACAATATTCTTGAGCCGGCCATGGCGGGGAAGCCTGTGGTCGCCGGGCCACACCTCGAAAATTTCCGCGAAATCGAGCAACACTTCGAAGCGCAGCGAGCCCTCTTACGAATCGCTGACGGAACCGAATTAGCCTCCGCCGTGGAGCGCGCTGCCGCCGATCCGGAACTGGGCCGCCGCGCCCACGCTGCCGCCGCGATGAAATGCGGCGCCGCCGGGCGAACGGCCGATGCCTTAATGGAACTCTATGCCACCCGGTATCCCACCGAGCGCATCGCACAGCCCGCGTATATGCTGCTCTGGGGGTTCGCCCAGCTCTGGCGGCTCGCGAGCGCGAACGATCTGCGTTCGAAACGCGCTCGAATGAAGCGGTTGCCGATCCCGGTGGTCAGCGTCGGAAACATCACGGCGGGCGGGACTGGCAAGACTCCCATTACGCTCGAACTGCTCCACGATCTCGCGCCCCTGAAACCGGCGCTGCTCACTCGTGGACACGGACGGAACACGACGGATATCGTCCTTCTCCCGCGTGGCGATGAAAAGGCGCCGATCGAGCGTACCGGCGATGAGGCGCAGCTCTATCTTCGTTCCGCTCACGTGCCGATCGGCATCGGCACAGAACGTGCAGATGTCGGGACGAGGCTACTGGAACAGGCCGATGCGCGTGTGTTCCTGCTGGATGACGGACTTCAGCATGTTCAACTGCATCGCGACTTTGATCTGGTAGTAATTGATGCGCTGCGGCCCTTCGGCGGCGGACATCCGCTGCCGCTGGGCCGTTTGCGCGAACCGCTTTCGGGGCTTGGCCGGGCCGATGCTTTCGTGATTACGCGATCGCGCGCAGTGGCGAATCTGCCCGCTATTATCAACACTCTGCGAACCTGGAATCCCAGAGCTCCTGTTTATCTCGCGTGGCTCGAAAATCGCAAATGGCGCAACGCGCGCGGCGAGATCCTCGACGTTGGAGCGATGGCCGGTTTGAAGGCGGTTGCGTTCTGCGGGCTTGGCAATCCGGAGTCGTTCTGGCGCTCGCTCTGCGATGTTGGCGTCTCTCCCATGGAGAAGCATTCCTACGGCGATCATCATCGCTATTCGCCCAATGAGTTGCGCCGTTTGGCGCGGCACGCGCACGAAATTGGCGCACAGTATCTCCTGACGACCGCGAAGGACTCGGTCAATCTCGGAGATTTCGAACACGTCACGAGTCCACTCGAGGTCTGGTGGCTCGAGATTGGCGTGGGCATCGACCGCCGAGACGATCTGGTGGCGCGGATCCGCGCGAAGACGCCGGCCGGGGGGCCGGCGGCGGCTTAGGGAAGCCGCAATTCATTGCGTCACGGGATGAAGATAATCGTCGAGGCGCTTATCGGCATTGCCCAGTTCACGGGCGATGCTGAGCTTCGCCAGGTTGTGGGCGAAGAGGCTCGAGATGTAGTCGAGCTCGGATGAAGCGACATCGGCTTCCGCCTGCGTCACTTCGAGCGGAGTCGCGACGCCGAGATCGGCTTTCTCTTTCGTAAGCCGCAGCGTGTTCTGCGCCAGCTTCTGATTGGCCTTCGCCAGTTCCACCTGATTGGCGGCGGCCTGGAGATCGAGCCATGAATTGCGGATCTCGCTCTCGATTTGTCCGCGCAGGTCTTCGACTTCGGCGCGGCGCTGATCGAGGACGGCATCGGCCTGCTGGAGGTCGGCGGACGCGCGGCCGCCCTGCCAGATCGGCACTTTGAGGCTGGCGCCGAATGTGAACGTGGTCGCGGTCTGGCTGTAGCGCGGACCGATCGCACCGTAATCGCCAAGGATCGAGAGTGTGGGAAGGCGCTCATCGCGCGCGGCCGTCTTCGCGAGTTCCGCCGCATGCACCTGCGTCTGGGCGGCTTTCAGGTCGGCGCGCGTGTCGAGCGACTGCTTCACGGCCTCGTCCACGCTGAGCGCCGGCGGCGCGGAGTAAGGAACATCGTCAGTGATGTCGTAGTTGTCATTCGGCGGCAGGCCGATGAGACGCGCGAGGGCGATCTTCTGGCGCGAGAGATCGTTCTCGAGAGTGGACACGCGCTGGCGCTGCACCGATTCCTGCACTTCAGCGCGGTTCACGTCGATCTGGGTGGCGACACCGGAGTGGAAGCTGTCGGTGGTCTGCTTCACCTGCGCAGTAGCGGTTTCAAGCTGGGCTTTCTGCGAAGTGAGCCGCGCTTTGGCGGCGATGGTCTGCAGATAAGCGCCGCCCACGGCGAGCACGATAATGTCGCGCGCGTTCTGGATATTTTGCTGCTGAGCGGCGGTGGCGGCATGCGCGGCTTTCAGGTTGTTGATCGCCGTCATGTCGACGATCGACTGCGCGACAGTGGCTCGCAAATCAAAATACGCGAGCGGCCCCACGACGTGTGGCACACCGGGGAAATTCAAACCGATTACCTGCAGATCCTGTTGGAGCACGTTCTCGCGATAGCTGCCGCTGATGTTCGGCAGCAGCGCCGAACGCGCCACCTTCGCCTGTCCTTCTGCCTGCTTGACCGCGGCGTTCAGGCCGACGACGCTCATGTTCGCGGCGAGCCCGCGCTCGACCGCCTCATGCAGCGTCAGCTTGCCGGAAAACGGACGATTCGTTGTGCTGCTGATGCTGCCGGCGTAGCTGCCCTGGATCGAGATGTTCGTGTTCAGGGTGTTCACGCTCTGGTTGGTTCCGGGCGTTGGCGATTGCGTCGCGGTGACGGTGCCGGATTGGCCGGTGCGTCCGGAAAGGGGCAACTGCGCCGCCACGCTGGCGCCGCCCGACTGCGGCGGCGGACCTCCCAACTGGGCGAATGCGACGGCCGCCGACGCGGCGGCCAGAACGGCTGTTTGCAGTATTCGTTTTTTCATTCTTATCCCAACTGTTTGCGGAAGCGCCGCACGCTGAGGGTGAGCAGCACCGTGGCGAAGCCCACCAGCGCGAGGTAATTCGGCCAGAGCGTATCGAGACCGCTGCCTTTCATCAGGCAGGAGCGGGTGATGATGCCGAAGTGGCGGATCGGATTGACCAGCGTAACCGGCTGCAGCCAATGCGGCATCGCCTCCACCGGCGTCAGCGAGCCCGACAACGAAGAGAGCGGCGGATTGACGAAGAACGCCATCAACTGCGCCTGCTGAGCCGACTTCGTGTAAGTCGCAATGAACGTGCCGACGCCGATGCCGCAAAGCACGCAGAGCGCGCCGCCCGAGAGCACGAGGAAAATATTGCCGCGGAATGGCACATCGAAGATGATCTTCAGCAGAGACGCCGCGAACAGCACCAGCATGCAGAGCAGCAGAAACAGCGGCAGGATTTTGGCGATGACGATTTCGCTCGTGGTGGCCGGCGTCATCAGCAACTGTTCGACGGTGCCGCGCTCGCGTTCCTTAATGAGGGACGCCGAAGAGATCACCGATCCATTCAGCATGAGAAGCACGCCGAATGTGCCAGTCACGGTGAACCAGTTCGTGATCAGCGCCGGGTTGAAGAGAAAGGCCGGGTGCAGCGACACGATGCCACGGAGCGTCGCGGGATTGGACGAGATGCGGGCGAATCGCGCATGAACGCCGTTCAGCGCCAGATTGTGGTTCCAGTTCTGGATCACGCCTTCCGCATAGCCCTGCGCGATCGCGGCCGTGTTGGCGTTCATGGCGTTGAGCAGCACCTGCACGGCGACGGGCCGGCCGCGCTGCAGATCTCTTTCGAAATCGGCGGGAATCGCCAGGCCCGCATCGAGCTGACCGCGGGCGAGGGCGTCACTCAGTTCCTGCACGGAGCCGTAGCTGCGGGTGAGATCGAAGCTGCCGTTCTCCGTCATGCCGGCGATCAGGTCACGGCTCTGGACGGAGCGGCTGTCATCGACGATGCCTAGCTTCAGGTGACTGACGTCGGCATTGAGCGCGAAGCCGAACAGGACGAGCTGAATCACCGGAGGAATCACGAGCGAGACGGCGAGGCGGCGGTCGCGGCGAATCTGCGCGAATTCCTTACTGATCAGCGCCCGCAGGCGCGGGCTGAAGAAAGCCTTGAGGAAGTTCATACGCTGAGCTGCATCCTCCGCATTTTTCGCCACGCCATGATGAAGAAAACCAAACCGATGCCGCCGATCGCCATGACTTTCGCCCACATGGCCGGCCATCCGCCGCCGGTGAGCAGAGCGTCACGCACGATCTCGATGTAGTACTTGCCCCACACGATGCCGGAGAGCCAGCGAATCGAGGAGGGGATATTTTCGACGGGGAACAGAAGGCCCGAGAGCAGAAATACCAGCAGGAATCCGCCGAGCGCGACTGCCTGGATCGAAGCCGCCTGGTTGGGGACCGCGCTGCCGATGAGCGTGCCGAACGAAGCCACGCAGAACGCGTAGAGCACGGTTGCCGCGAAGAACGGCGTTGGATCGCCGGCGAAATTGAGGCCGAAGACCGTGAACAGAATAATCAGCTCGAGGACGGCCTCGCAGATCGCGATGATCATGAAGGCGAAGATCTTGCCCAGGATGAACTCGTGGGCCGGGATGTTGGAGACGTAGACCTGCAAGATCGTTTTGAGCTCGCCTTCCTTCGCCGAGGCCAGCGTGGCCAGCAGCGGCGGGAACATGGAGATGCCGAGCACGAAGATGCCGGGCCCGTAGAATTTCTGTGAATCGCGGCCGGGATTGAACCAGAGCCGCACATCCGCGCGGATGGGCGCGGGATGCGAGGAGCCGCCGTTGCGTCCATTCCAGGCCGCCACGATTTCGGATGAATAGCCCTGCACGAGTTTCGCGGTGTTGGCGTCCGTCGCATCCACAAGCATCTGAACAGCGGCGTTCCTGCCGCGGGCGAGATCTTCGCCGAAGTGATCCGGAATGATCAGGGCGGCCCGGGCGGTGTTGGTGCGGAAGGCTTCGGAAGGCTGCCGGTCCGCGGGCCAGGAGACGACGTGAAATGTCTGTGACGCGCGAAACGCGTCGATGAAATCGCGTGACGCGGGCGAGTTGTCGAGATCCTGCACGACAATCGGCATGCCGGTTACGGTGAGTGAGATCGCGGTGCTCAAAAGCAGGAGCAGACAAACCGGCAGCACGAGTGCGAGCGCGAGCGCCAGCCGGTCTCTCACGATCTGGGTCAGCTCCTTTCGGGTCTGGGCAATGATGCGGCGCATTAGTCTTCTGAAGCCACCTTTCCCGCCTGACGCGCCTTCTCCACGACCGCGATGAAGACGTCTTCGAGCGAGTACTGTTCTTCGACGACCGATTTCACCTGAATGCCGGCGGCGTTGAGCTTTGCGGTGGTCTCGTCGCGGCCTTCTTCGAAACTCTTATCCGTGATGATGTGGAGCCGATCGCCGAACAGCGAGACGCGCCAGCGTTCACCGCCTTGACGCAGAAGGTCGGACGCATCCTGCGGGCGGTCCACCATGAATTCGAGAAGATGCCCGCCCTGCCGGTCTTTGACGCCGCGCGGCGTGCCTTCGGCGGCGAGTTCGCCCGCCACCATGAAGCCAAGCCGATTGCATTGTTCGGCTTCCTCGAGATAGTGGGTGGTGACGAGGATGGCGGTGCCGAGATCGGCGAGCTTGTTGATCATGCGCCAGAAGGCGCGGCGCGCGAGCGGGTCGACGCCGGAGGTCGGCTCATCGAGGAAGAGGACTTCCGGTTCGTGCATGATGGATGCGCCGAACGCGACGCGCTGTTTCCAGCCGCCGGGGAGACTGCCGGTGATTAGATCGAGCTTGCCCTCGAGTCCGGAGAACGCCATCACCCAGCGCTTCTTTTCTTCGCGATCTTTCTGCGGGACGCCATAGACACCGGCGAAGAAATCGAGGTTCTCGCCAATCGAGAGATCGTCATAGAGCGAGAACTTCTGCGACATGTAACCGATGCGCTGGCGGACTTTGGGAGAACGCAGTTTGCCGGTTTCACCCGCGAGCTGCATATCGCCGGTGGTGGGATCGAGCAGGCCGCAGAGCATCTTGATGGTGGTCGTTTTGCCCGCGCCGTTCGCGCCGAGCAAGCCGTAGATTTCGCCGTACCGGATGTCGAAACTGACGCCGTTCACCGCGCGGAATTCACCGAAGAGCCTGGTCAGATTTTTGGCGCCGATGGCGACCTGGCCTTTGAGATCGCGATGATCGTGGACGCCGGGATAGGGCGGGGCCTGGGTTTCCTGACCGGCGGCGCGCAGGGTAGCGACGAACGTATTTTCGAGCGTGGGCTGGTCTTCGCGGAAGACGTCCGCTTCGAGACCGGCTCCGCGGAGGATGGTTTCGATGGCGGCTTTGCCGCGCGCGGCATCCGGCGCGATGACGTCAAGGCGGTCGCCAAACCGCTGAATATCCAGAAGTTCCCGATTATTGGGTTCGTTTTTGCGAGCGGCCTGTCCGAGCACTTCCTCGGCGCGGCCGAGGTCATTGGTGTGGACTTCGAGGCGGCGGGCGCGGAGCCGCTCGCGCAGCTCATCGGGTGTGCCGACTTCGCGGATTTCACCCAGATGCATCAGCGCCACGCGATGGCAGCGCTCTGCCTCATCGAGATAGGGCGTGGCGATCATGATGGTGAGGCCACCGGCCGCGAGGTGAGCGAGCGTATCCCAGAATTCGCGGCGCGAGACGGGGTCGACGCCGGTGGTGGGTTCATCGAGCAGTAGAATCTGCGGCTGGGCAACGAGCGCGCAGACCAGAGAGAGCTTTTGTTTCATGCCGCCGCTGAGACGTCCGGCGAGGCGGTCTTTGAAGCGGTCCATGTCAAACATGGCGAGGTAGCGATTGCCGCGCTCTTCGATCTCGTGCGGCGTGACCTGACGGAGATCGCCGAGATAACGAATGTTCTCCCAGACGGTGAGATCGGGGTAAAGACTGAAGGTCTGGGTGAGATAGCCGGTGTGGAAGCGCGCATCGCGCGCCGGGACGCCGTAAATGTTGACGGAGCCGGAACTCGCTTCCATGACGCCCGCCATGATCTGGAACGTGGTGGTTTTGCCTGCGCCATCCGGACCGATGAGACCGAAGATCTCGCCGCGCGCGACGCTGAGGCTAATGCCGCGCACCGCGTTCGTTCCGCCGGCATAAGTCTTCCGGAGATCGCTCACGCCGATCGCGGGCGCGTTCGGCTGCGCGCCGGGCACCGCTGCGGTCTGGAGAGTGGCGTCCACGTTACTTGCGGTTTTCGGCGGGCCAGGTATCGCCCTCGACCAGAATTTCGCCATCGGCGGGCATGCCGGGTTTCGCATAGCCGACGCCGGTTTTGATCTGCAGTTTGACGCCGACGACCTGCTTCACGCGGTCTTCGCGGAAGTAGGTGTTTTCTGGCGTGAAAGTGGCTTCGGGGTCGACGCGCGAGACGAATGCTTCAAGCGGCCGCGAAGGATTGGAATCGAGATAGATGCGCGCGGCCTGGCCGACCTTGACTTTGCCGATCTCGCCTTCCGGCACGTAACCGCGGAGGTAGACCTTGCTCATATCGATGAGGGTGACGATGGGGGTGCCGGGCTGAACGACTTCTCCGGGTTCGGCGGTGCGGGTGGCGATCATGCCATCGAAGGGCGCGACGATAATGAGGTCGCCGCGATTTTCCTTCGCCTCCTGGAGCTGTTTGCGAATGCGATTGGCGTCATCGCGCTGTGCCGCGATCTGCGATTGCTGCTGGGTGATCTGGTTGCGGATGGCGACGGAGTTCGCTTCGCGGATGCCGGGATTGGTGAGCGCAGCCTTCGCGACGTTGAGCGACCCCTGGGCGGCTTCGACCTTACGCTTTGCGGCGGCCACGGCGGCCTCCTGCGCGATGGCGTTCGACTGGGCCTGTTCCCCCTGGCGTTTCGTCACGGCGCCGTCCGCCGCGAGCTTCGTGTAGGCATCGCGATCGAAGACGGCGATTTTGAGCTGGCCTTCCTGCTGCGCGAGCTGCGCCTGAGCGGCGGCGAGATCGCCTTCGGCCTGACGGACGCGGCCTTCGGCATCAGTCTTCGACTGTTCGATCTGCAGATCGTTGGCGCGGAGCTGCTCTTCGAGAATGGCGATCTGCTGCTGGGCGAATGCGGTGCGCGAATCGGCCTCGGCGACGGCGGCCTGGGCCTGATCTTCACGAGTTTTGGTCTGGATGTCATCGAGCGTGGCGATGACGTCTCCGGCTTTGACGGAGTCGCCTTCGCGGAAGCGAATGTCCGCGATGCGTCCGGCGACTTTGGGGGCGATGGCGGAATCGTCGCCCTCGATTCGGCCGCTGAGCTGAACGACGTTTTCGGGAACGGGTTTGGGCTGGAGGAACAGCTTCCAGACTCCAAAACCGACGGCCGCGAGGATGATGAGGATGATGAGGGGCTTCGGCGGTCCTTTGCGCTTCCTTTGTTCAGGTTGCGGGGCGGGCGCGGGACTCGGGTTTGCGGCGTCACTCATGCGAATTCTTTTCCTTCAGGGTTTTGATCGCGGCGAGCGAGAAATCCGCGATGTGGGTGGCGATTTCATCGAGGCGCTCGGGCGTCATTTTGAGTTCGGGCCAAAGCAGGTTGATGACGGGACCGGCGTGGGCGTAGTGCACCACCTGGCCGATGACGCTGTGGGCGCAGAAACGCGTGAGATCGTCTTCGGGCGCGGCGCCGAGCAGCCGCGAGAGGATCTGGCGCATGGCGGCGTAATTGGGCCCGATGATTTCTTCGACCACGCGGGGAAGGGCCTCGGTAGGCTGCGCCATTTCGTGGACCATGATGCGGAGATGGCAGGCGCGACCGGTAATGGGGCTGTGCATACGCAGCAGCATCGAAGTGATGATCAGGCGGAGAGCTTCTTCGGGCGTTTCGGCGCGGAGAGCGGCTTCGCGCGGCTCCGGCTGTCCGGCGCCTCCGGACATGGAGTGGCGGAGGACGGCGAGGTAGAGGCCGGCTTTATCGCGGAAGTGATAGTTGACGGCCGCGATGTTCGCGCCGGCGCGGGCGCAGATTTCGCGGACGGTTGCGGATTGGAAGCCCTGCTCGGCGAAAACCTGACCAGCGGCGTCGATGAGGCGGGCGCGGGTGGGATCGGTGGTTTCGGCGGGGAGAGGGGCGGGTTGGCGAATGCCAGATGCCATCAAACAAGAGATTAAAACATGTGTTTGATTTTGTCAAGCTGAGAAAAAAGACTGCTGGGCGCACTAACGCGGAGGGGCGAACAGGATGGAGAGGACGAGAGAAGCGGACTGCGGCTGAAGATAGTAAAGCCCACCGCGGAGGGTGGGCTTTTCTTATTCGTATGTCCCCAGGGGGGGCCTTTGAGCAACAAAGTCGTCGGGTTGATCTGGGCGAGATTCGCGGTTACTGCTGAGTGGATGCTGGAGCGGCAGCGAGTGACCGAGTATCTGAAGACGCCATTTTGACTGCCATTCCAGCAGCTGTCCCGGCTTCAGCTGACGCGTGCGGCGTCGCGGCGGCGGAACCAGAAGAAGATCAGGGCGAGAACCGGCAGTCCCAGCAGGAGCGTTGAGGGCTCGGGCGCGGCGTCGAAGCCCTGGGGTTCCACGTCGAAGATCAACTGAAGCTGTC
>CAZPZE010000226.1:0-4102 GCA_964590625.1 uncultured Solibacteraceae bacterium | reverse complement strand
CCCTGCGCCGATTCCAGCCGCACCCGATCGCCATCCACCACTCCGATCGAATCCGCGGTCTTCGGATCGATCTCCGCCGGCACGCTCCAGATCGCGCTCGATGCCGGCAGCGGCAGTTCCTGCATCCACGGCAGATGCGCTCCGCTGCCATCGTGGAATTTGCCCGAAAGATACGGCTGCAGCACCAGCGGGAATTGCCCCGCATCGCCCGCAAACACCGCCGCGTTCAGCGCCATGTCCTTGCCCGGCTTCGCCAAAGCTGGTTGAGATGACGGTTTCGGATCCGGATCCAGCCAGATTCCGCCATCGCGCGCCGCGTCCGCGTACGTCGCATAGCCCTTCAGCATCGGCTTCACCACATCCGCCGGCGCCGGCGCGTTATACGTCGCGCCGATCTTATCCGCGATATCGCCGAGCGTCTTCTCGACAGCCCGCGTCTCATACAGCGGCTGCACAAACGGCTCCGCAATCGCAACCGACGGCCGGTCGCTCACCGCTGCCATCACCACCACGCTCCGCTCCAGCGGATGATCGTCAGGCAGAATGAAATCCGCGTACGCCGCCGTGTCATCAATCACCGGCGCGAAGCTGACCACCATCGCCGCCTTGCTCAGCGCATCCTGAATCCCGGAACTCTTCGGCAGAATGTATGCCGGATTCGTGCCATCCACCAGAATCACCTGCGCATTCCCCAGCCGCGCGGAAAGAGCCGTGCCTTCCACAGCCACATCGCCAACCGGCGCCAGCACGCCGCCTGCCCGTCCCACTGCGCCCAGCATCAGATTCAGATAATGCGATGCAATCACCGCATCGAGCGAATTCGTATGCACCACCGACGCGCCCGCCAGCACCACCGGCGCATGCGACGCTCCGAATTGCTGAATCACCGGCACCGTACGCTTCGCTTCGAGCCCGCACGTCTTCAGCAGCGCGTCCACATCGGCGGAATGAAACGCCTGCGCAGCAGCCGCCGGCAGCGCGCTCACATTCGGCGCCAGCTTAGCATCGATCAGAATCCGCGCCACCGCCGCGATGAACTGAGGCTCCGTCCCCGGACGCACCGGAATCCACTGATCCGCCGCCTGCGCCGTCACCGAATATCTCGACTCCGCCTGCACCAGCTGCCCGCGCACTCCCGGACGCCCCCGGCGGAAATTCCCGAACTGCCGCATGTAATACACCGGCGATTCCCATCCGCCCAGAAAATCCGCGCCCACGCCCAGCACGCTCGTCGCGTTCGCGATGTCGTAAACCGGCAGACCTTTCCAACCCAACGCCTGCTCCGCAGCCTTGCGCTCAATCGCAAAATCCGAGAGGGAACAAACCGTCGCCGCCGGAGCTTTGATCGCCGTGAGAAACGCCTGAATCGCCGCCGACCGCGTCCCCACACTCGGACCCGTCAGAAACACCACGCGCGAAGGATCGGCCGACTTGACCTTGTCCGCAACCGCCGCCACCGCTTCATCCCACGTGGCCGATACGAAGTCGCCTTTGCCTTTATCGCCGCGCCGCTTCATCGCGCCCTGCAAACGGTCCGGATGATACAGCGCCTGTACCGCCGCCTGGCCGCGTGCGCACAGATGCCCGCCGCTCACGGCATCGAGCGGATTGCCTTCCAGCTTTTTCACCGCCGCGATACGCTGCCGGACTTTTTCGCCTTTAACTTCGATCTCGCGATCCGCGCCCATCACGCGCGCGATCGTCCCGCATCCCGCCGGGCATTCGGTGCACACCGCCGGATGCCATCGCTCTTCGCCGAGAGGAATATTGTGCTCCGGTACCAGCAGCGGAATCAGCGAGTCTTTATTGCTCCCGCAGCCCGCCGCGGCGGCGCCGGCCGTGCTCACTCCCAGGATTTTGAAAAAGTCGCGGCGTTCCATAGCGTCAGTGGCAGTGCCCTAGTAGTGGCACGTCGCGCAATCCTGCGGCGCCCCTTTCTGCCGATGGCACGTCAGACACGTGCCCATGTTGTGGTTCACATTCTTCTGTGCCGTCTCGGCCTGCGTCATGTCGCCATGGCAGGTCGCGCAATCCACCTTCGCCCGAATGTGCGCGGAATGATTAAAACGCACGTCCGCGTGTTTCTCGAACGTGTACACCCGCACCCACGGAATCTCGATCCCCTTCGCCGCATATTCGGCGACCTTCTTCACTTCCGGCTTATCCGTCGCAATCTTCGAATGGCAAAGCATGCACTTCGAAACGGACGGAATCGTCGCCGCCGGACCCGTATCCGCCTGAATGTGGCAATCGAGGCATTGCAGCCCGATCGCGATGTGCTTTTTGTGCGGAAAGTCGATGGGCTGGTCAGCCGAAAATACCGGTTGCGCCAGTGCGAGAAGAACTACAAATAGAAGACAGTTGAGTACCGGCGCAAACCGAGCGCCAGGTCCGTGCGGACGACCGCGAACTCCTCTGAAACCTGAAACAGTCACGAAAATTGAAGAACAGCGAAACCTGGCTCCGGTCCCAGGTTCTTTGGACCGGCAACCGGGGAAACAGGGCAACTTTTGACGATAGCGAGACTGGCCCGGAAAGTCAAACAATTCGTAAGGATGAGCGTACCAGATTTACATCAGTTTGCGAATGGTCGGATCATTCATTGCCCAGCAGCGCCCCCACCCGCTTCGACCCAAAATGCTCCGCCCATCCGGCAGCTGTACTGTGGTAGTTTTTCTCTTCGACAGTCACGTCCGCCCCGTGATCGAGCAGAAGTTGCGCGATCTCGGCAAAATCATTCTGTGCCGCCAGATGCAGCGCCGTAATTCCCTCCCCGTGGGACGGCCCGCCGAACGTCGCCCGGCTGATCTTCGCCCCATGTTCGAGAAGCCATCTCGCCGCCGCCAGCCGATTGTTCGCCGCCGCCCAGATGAGCGCCGTCCCGCGATACGGATCCGCATCGATCTCCGCCCCGCGCTCGATCAGCGACCCCAGTACTTCCACTCGATCCGCCTTCGCCGCCCACACCAGCGCTTCATTCAGGACTTCCTGCCGGTCGCGCGGCGGCTGCCACACCGGAAATCCGCTGTGAGGACGATAGAACCCGCGCCCCTCGAACGCCGCCGGCTTCAGCGCGCCCGATTCGTCGAAGCACTCATCGATCAAATCCCGCCGCCCGAGCCCCGCCGCGATGCGCAGATTGCGCGGCGCGATCGCCGCCTCCGCAAGCACCTCAGCCACTTCGCGATGTCCCCAGAACAAAGCTGCCGCGAGCGGAGTCCCGCCCTCGCCATGACCCTCGCGCGTCGGGTCCGCACCAGCGGCGAGCAACCGCCGCGCGAGATCCGGCTTATTGGAATAGCCCGCCTGATGCAGAGCAGTCCACCCGCGATCGTTCCCCTGATTGACATCCGCGCCGCGCTCGAGAAGCAGATCGACAATTTGCATCTCGCCTGGCGCAACACTGATCGCCAGATTCAGCAGCGTGTTGCCATTCGTACCACGCGCCCACGCCAGATCCGGATACGCCCCCACCAGCGAATGAAACTCATCCCACCGCCGATTCTTCAGCGCAGTGAAAGCATCGAAGAATGGCTCGCGCCGCCGCCCCTCCGCGATCTCCCGAACCCGCTCGATGAGGGCGTCCCACGATTCCGACCCATGCTCCTGCGCATAAACCAGCCGCGCCGCATCCAGATCGAACGACGCCGCGGCGATCGCCTCGTCCGCCATCTCCGCAAACCCCGGATGCCACTCCCGAATCTGCGCCAGCGCCTGCGGCAACCGCCCCTGATGCATACTCACCAGCCCCGCCGCCCGGTCCTCGAAGTAAGCCGGCTCCGCCACAAAGATTCGCGTATGTTCACTCATCGGAAAATCCATTGTCGCGCCGGCCGTCCGTCCTGCTCAGCCGATAGCCTCACAACACTCTCTGCCCCGTCACCTTCGTGTCGTACCCGCCCAGCCCCACCAGCTCCCGCCGGAAATCCGCGCGCCCCAGCACATCCAGCAACCCTCTAATCGCCGGCAAATCCAGATGCTCTTTCCGAATCGCCAGATCGTAACGCTCGCTCACCAGCGGAATAAAATCCAGCCCGAACACCCGCGCTGCCGCCCGCGTCGCAATGCAGCAATCCGCCGCGCCCGAAAGCACCTGCCACGC
>CAZPZE010000225.1:0-3072 GCA_964590625.1 uncultured Solibacteraceae bacterium | reverse complement strand
GCGATTCAGCTTGCGATGCGGCGGCCAGACCACATTCTCGAAACACCGCTGGCTCGAAAGCACGACCGGCCCGCCGGGCAGCTTCGCCACAGGCACCGCAAAGATGTTGGTCGCCGTATCGAAGGAATGCAGCAGGCGAATCGAATGCTCCCGCATGTAGCTGAGAAAACGCAGCACCACGGGCAATGAGCGCGGATCCTTCAGCGAGTTGAACGGCAGCTCCAGAATCGGAATGCCGCGTCGCCGCAACTCGTCGGCGCGAAAACCCGTCGCGCTCGAACAGGCCACGTGCGCGGCAAAAACAGCCGGATTCAGAGCCAGCGCTGTTTCCGTAAGTTGCCGTTCGGTGCCGCCGTGACCGAGCGTCCCGGTCATCAGCATGACGTTGCGGACCGCCATCAGAATGCTTTCAGAGAAGGGGAAGCCTCAGACATTGCCGAGTGCGTCCTGCGAGCGGATCCATTCCACATCGCCGCCGTGCGAGGACATGTAGAGCGCCGCCGTCATCCCGGAGAGCAGCGGCAGCGTCCAGCCGTAGGCAACGTGATCGAATGTGGTCCCGATCGCGTACGCCACCATGCTGCCCAGCAGACAGGCGGACATGGCGAAGACCCTCTCAGCGCCCGGTTGCCTTTGAGTCCTTCGCATGACCCGGTAACACATACGAATTGAGCCGAACAGGATACAGACGTACAGAATGAACGCCGGAATGCCGCATTCGCTCGCCACCTGGGTATACGAGTTGTGAGTGCCGAGCGCAGGCGTATGCGTGCCGTTCGCCACGTCACTGTTCCAGAGAGCATCCAGGAACGTGGCGGGTCCGGTTCCGAACACGGGGTGTGTCAGCGCGAAGTGAATACTCATCTCGAGCAGATGCGTTCGCTCCAGCTGCGAGAGTTCCGCTTCACCCTCCGCGGTAGAGGCCAGTGAGGTCCCCGGCGCTTCAATGTGCACCAGACGCTCGAGTGTAGCGCTGGAAACCATGGGAATCACCGCGAGACCCGGTACCAGCAGAACAATGAGCGCTCCCCGCTTCCCCGAAAAGAGGAACCAGATAATCAGACAGCCGAGCAACGCCAAAAACCCGCCGCGCGAGCCGGTCTTCAGCATGAAATACATCGTCAGCAGAAACTGTACGAATCCCAGAATGCGCGCAAAAGCGGACTTGTTCCACACCAGGTAGAGGCTGAACCCCAGGCTGCAAACCAGCCCGAGCGCGAAATCATTCGAATTCGCCCACGTGATGCTGTCGGGGATGACCATTCTGCCCGCTGCATCCGGCTTCCCGAAAACGCTTGCCTCGAGCAGCATGCCCGCGGTGCAAATCACGTTCAGCATCACGAGCTTGTGAACTCCCTTGATGGTGAGCGCGAAGGTTGTGCAGCAAAAATAAACGATCAGGGTTCGCAGAAAATAGTTCTGCACCATGGTGACGCTCTCGGATTTCGCCATGCTGAAAAGGCAGGCGAATGCGAGGCATCCTGCGAATCCGACCCAAAGTTTTCCGAGAAAAGTCTGGAAGGACCGCCCGATGGTTCCGCAGATCACCAGCATCAGAATCGAGAGCGGACCGAAAACCCATGAGAGATAAGCCTTGCCCCCCACATGACCCAACAAGTCATTCCCCACCCCGGAAATCAGATACGCACAGAGGCAAAAAATCGCCAGTTTGTGCATGGAGGTCTCTGCCGGCGCAGGGGGGAATTCCAGGCTTTGAGCCGCCGTTGCGGCGGGCCCCGGTTTGGGAGAAGTCTGTAAGGGCTTTGGCCTCAATCCGGGAAACACACGTCCAGCGCGCGATTTCGCTTTTCGCACCAGCGGGATTCCGGATGGTTTGGCGGATGGGCGGGTTGCCTGGGTACCGTCTTCCGGCGATGGCGGACGCCACTTACGGACAGGCCGGGGTGTGTTCAAGACTCGATCCATAGGCAAAATCCCAGCCCGATCAGATTTCTCCATTATCGCTCATTAGATTGTGCCGGAACCCCGGGGGATTGTGCCGGAACCCCGCGAGTGATTGCGCCGGAACCCGGGCTCCGGATGCTAGACTGGACACGTTCTGATGTCGGACGCCGTTCCATGCCTTTCCGTTATCATCCCTTCCTACAACGAGGAAGCGACCATCGCGCACGTCGTCCGGAAGGTGCTCCGGCTCCCGGTTGTGCTGGAAGTCATTGTCGTGAACGACTGTTCACGCGATCGCACCGCTGAAATTGTTCAGGGGCTGATGGCGGAGGACGCCCGCGTCCGTCTCCTGCAGCACAGCGTCAATCGTGGCAAAACAGCCGCACTGAAAACCGGTTTCGCCGAAGTCCGCGGCGATATCGTTATCGTTCAGGATGCCGACCTTGAATACGATCCCGAGGAGATTCCGGAAGTCGTCCAGCCGATCATCGACGGCAAAGCCGATGTGGTCTACGGCTCGCGATTTCTCGTCCGGAAGGCATCGCGCGTCCTCTATTTCTATCACTTCCTCGCCAACAAGGCGCTGACGTTCACCTCCAACCTCTTCACCAATATCAATCTGACGGATGTAGAAACCGGCTACAAAGCGTTCCGCACTCCCATCATGCGCAACATGACGATCACGTCGAGCGGCTTCGGTTTTGAGATTGAGGTGACGGCAAAAGTTTCCAAGCTGAAGTGCGCCATGTACGAAGTGCCCATCAGCTACTACGGCCGTACTTACGAGCAGGGCAAAAAGATCGGTACGATCGACGGGATTGCCGCCTTCTGGTACATCCTGCGCTACAACGTCTTCTGCAGCCTCGACTCGTCGTTCACCAAAGTCCCCAGCCTCCCTCCCCGGACTGCCGAGGAATAATCCATCGGGATGATCCGGCTGGCAGCCCGTTTCTGCGTCGGCTTGACAGTCACGCTGTTGTTCTTCACCCTCACGCCCGTCGTGCCCTGGCTGGTGGGCCGCCTGTGTGGACCAGTCACTCACCCGGACGGCGACATCCTCATCGTCCTCACGGCTGACGCGCAAACGGACGGCCTCATCGGAGGCATATCCTATCCACGCGCCTTCTACGCCGTGAAAGCCTGGCAGGCAGGACATTTTCGCGCCGT
>CAZPZE010000224.1:0-1526 GCA_964590625.1 uncultured Solibacteraceae bacterium | reverse complement strand
GACTTATCGGAAATGCAACTGCAGATCGGTCCCTTCCCGTGCTATACGTCTCACCAGAGGAGCCGACAACCGGAAACTGAATCACCATGCCAACATCCACCCCCATCTCCCCAGCCCGCCTCGCCGCCAACCGCCACAACGCCCAACGTTCCACCGGCCCCAAAACCGAAGCCGGCAAAGCCCGTTCCTCCCAGAACGCCCGCCGCCACGGAGCCACCGCCCAAATCACCGTTATGACCGACGAAGACCGCGTCGCTCACGACAAATTCACCCACGCCATGATCGCCGAACTCGCCCCCGCCACCGAAATGGAGACCTTCCACGCCACCTCCGCCGCCGAAGAAGCCTGGCGCCTCCACAACTCCCGTGCCCACTGCAACAACATCGTCGCCATCGGCCACTTCGATGGCACCGGCGACCGCTACGAAGCCGAACACGCCCAAATCCACACCGCCATCACCGCCGCCACCGTCATGCGCGACCGCGCCAAAACCCTCGAGCTCCTCTCCTTATATGAGCAGCGCATCCTCCGCGCCTTCCGCCACCATTACGACCAGCTCCAGAAGCTCCAGGCCGAGCGCAAAGCCCGCCGCGAAGCCGAGCTCAATGAAGCCCGACTCCTCCGCCAACTCGCGGAACAAAAGCACTTACCCTATGAGCCAGCCGCCGATGGGTTCGTTTTTTCGAATGACGAAATCACCCGCTTCTCTGACCGCCGCCATCGCCTCCGCCTCGCCATCCAGACCGAATTTCACCCCCAAACCCGCCCCGAACCCCGCGATTTTCCACAAGCCGCCTGACCGCCGCCCCAAACGTATGTAATAAAGGTGCCCCCATCCGGTCTACGCTGGTGAATGCAATTGGCGACAGGAGAAAATCCCGTGTTCCAGGCCACAGGGCAATCGCCCGCCCAGCCCGCCATGCGCGTGCCGGGCGCCTGGGAATCGTTGACGCTCGAAAGCGCCTTCGATCAGTTCCACTCTCTCGTTTTCCGCGTCGCGTACCGCATGACCGGCAACGCCCACGATGCCGAAGACGTCCTCCAGACCGTCTTCCTCCGCCTCGCCTCGCGTGACGCGCAGTCCGCCGGCATCGAAAACGCGGAAAGCTACCTGCGGCGCGCCGCCGTTCACGCGTCCCTGAATCTGCTCGAGCTTCGCTCCCGCAAAGACGTCCCGCTCGATGGGCTCCCGGAGCCCGCCGGCCGCGACTCTCAGAGCGACCTGCGCCAGGTTCTCCGGCTCGCCATCGGACGGCTCGATCGGCGCTCCGCTGAAATGTTCGCCCTCCGCTTCGTCGAGGGGCATTCCAATCCGGAAATCGCCGAACTTTACGGCGTATCCACAATGGTCGTCGCGGTGACCCTCCACCGCGCCCGCCGGCAATTGCAGAAGGAAATTCGTGAGATGGGAGGCGTCAGGTGAAAAATATCAGCCAGGTTTTGTCGGAAATTCGCGCGCAGGAGCCCACGGCAGCCGAGATCGATCAGGCAGCCGCGCGCGTCCGCCAGCGTCTGTTCCAGACAG
>CAZPZE010000223.1:0-4333 GCA_964590625.1 uncultured Solibacteraceae bacterium | reverse complement strand
ACGGTAGACGTCGGCAAGGCGGTGCAGGAAACCAAGGCCGGTAAGGTGGAATTCCGCGTCGATAAGACCGGTATCATCCACGCGCCGGTTGGCAAGACCAGCTTCGCGGCGAACAAGCTCGTGGAGAATGCCTCCACGCTGATTACGGCTGTCCTGAAGGCCAAGCCGTCGGCAGCCAAGGGCAAGTACGTGAAGAGCGCGACCATCTGCTCCACCATGGGGCCAGGGATCGCGGTGGACGTGGCGGAATACGCGGCGAAGGAAGCCGCGCATCACGAGTAGGCGCCGGTTCGGGTTGAATTCAGGGTTGTCATCATGAAGAACAGAGAAGACAAGAAGAAGGATTTTGAAGAGCTGCGCAGGGCGCTCGAATCGGTCCGCAACGTCTTTATCACCGGGTACGAGAAGATCACGGTCGATCAGGACTACAATCTGCGCAAGACCATTCGCGCGGCCGGCGGCTCCTATAAGGTCATCAAGAACAACGTGGCGGAAAAGGCGTCGGCTGGTCTGCCGGCGGAGCCCGTGTTCCAGAATCTCAAGGGTATGACGTCGATCGCCTGGACGAATGGCGATCCGGTGGCTCTGGCGAAGGCGCTCACGGCGTATGCGAAGACCACCCCGGCGTTCACGTTCAAGGCGGGTCTGGTGGAAGGCCGCGCCGTCGATGTCAAGGCGATCAACGATCTCGCTTCACTGCCTCCGAAGGAAGAGATCTTTGCCAAGCTTCTGTACATCATCAATGCGCCCGCTTCGCAGCTGGTGCGGACGATCAACGCGGTGGGCCGCGATCTCGCCGTTGTGGTGGATCAGGGCGTTCAGAACAACAAGTTTCAGTCGTAAAAGTTTCGAAAGTTAAACAGGGAGTTTCATAAGATCATGGCGGACATTAACGCAATTGCGGATCAGATTCAGGGCCTGACGCTGCTCGAAGCGTCGCAGCTCGTGAAGTTGCTCGAAGAAAAGCTGGGTGTTTCGGCGGCGGCTGCCGCGCCGGTGATGGTGGCTGGCGGTGGCGGCGGCGCAGCGGCGGCTCCGGCGGCGGAAGAGAAGACGGAATTCTCGGTTGTTCTCACCGCGGCGGGCGCCAACAAGATCAACGTCATCAAGGTTGTGCGCGAAGTCACGAGCCTCGGCCTCAAGGAAGCCAAGGATCTGGTGGACGCGGCACCCAAGCCTGTCAAGGAAGGCGTCAGCAAGGACGAAGCTGAGGCTATCAAGAAGAAGTTCGCAGACGCTGGCGCAACCGTTGAAGTGAAGTAGTTTAACTTCTTTCGGTTGTATCATTTGCGGTCCCTTTGGTGGGGATTGAGTGGCGGCGCTCGGCCTTCCGGCCCGGGTGCCGCCATTAACTTTGTCTTGATGGGTTTGACGGGTTGACGTCTCGGTGCTATGCTCTTAAGGTTGGCGAGTTCTGCACCGGATTTAAGACCCGGGAATAGGTGACGGTGGCGCTGGAACCCTGGAACTTGTATTGCAGCCCGGTCTTACCATCGCACGGAGGCAACGTGTCTTCGTGCGGCAACGCCATTGGTCCATTTCACTGCGCTTCGGTTATTTCCGGCAAAGCGGCTTCCAGCAGCTTTCCTTCTACAGCGTCGACAAACAGCAAACTGACAAACGATATTTTTCCACCCCGAATGGTTGTGGTCTTGGCGGAGCGTGCCCGGTTGTGCGGCCACGTTCCGCTTCAGTATTTGGTTTCCAGGTAGCCGCTTCCTGATAGCGGCGCCTGTTGCAACGGAGCTCCCGAATCCTTATGTCTTCTGAAAACGGTCTGGCACCCGATCGAGTTGATTTTTCCAAGATCAAAACTTCGATTCCGATCCCGAATCTGATCGAAGTGCAGCGCAATTCCTATGAGCAGTTTCTGCAGATGGACCTGTTGCCCAACGAGCGCGACGACATCGGCCTGCAGACAGTGTTCACGTCCGTGTTTCCGATCTCCGATTTCCGCGGCGTCAGCCAGCTGGAATTCGTGGATTACTCCATCGGCAACTGGGAGTGCAAGTGCGGCAACCTGAAGGGTCTGCACCACCTGCGTTCCACCTGCCGCAACCCCGCGTGCGGAGCCGCCATCAAGACGGATCCGTTCCACCCTGGCGACGTGCTCTGCCATCACTGCGGCACGTTCAACAAGAACATCGTCACCTTCTGCAACAAGTGCGGCGATCCGGTCGGCCTGCAGCTCAAGTACGATCAGGCGGAATGCGAAGAGCGTGGCATGACTTATGCCGCGCCGCTCAAAGTCACCATCCGGCTCACCGTTTACTCGCGTGACGCCGAGACCGGCGCCAAGAGCGTCCGCGACATCAAGGAGCAGGAAGTCTTCTTCGGCGAAATCCCGCTGATGACGAACAACGGAACGTTCATCGTGAACGGCACCGAGCGCGTCATTGTCAGCCAGCTGCACCGTTCGCCGGGTGTGTTCTTCGAACGCATTCCTTCGCAGGGTTACTTCCTCGGCAAGATCATCCCCTACCGCGGCAGCTGGGTTGAATTCGAATACGACAACAAGAACCTGCTTTACGTCCGCATTGACCGCAAGCGCAAGTTCTACGGTTCGGTCTTCCTTCGCGCGCTGGGCCTTGAAAGCGACGAGCAGATTCTCCGCACCTTCTACCGCATCACGAAGATCAACGTGAAGGATGCGAAGCTGCTCTGGCAGGTGGACGACAACCTTGTCGGCCTGAAGCTCTCGCACGCCGTGACGACCAGGGGCGGGGAAACCGTCGTTCCGCAGGGCCGCAAGATCACCTCCAGCGTGATGAAGGAAGTGGTCAAGGCGAAAGTCAGCCAGGTGGAAGTCGCGGTCAACGATCTCGAAGGCGCGTTCGTCGCGGCCGACGTGGTCGATATGTCGACCGGCGAAGTTCTGATCGACGCCAACCAGGAATTGACTTCGACCGTTGTTGCCAAGCTGATCGACGCCGGCATCTCGAGCTTCGAAGTGTTCTTCCCCGAGCGCGACGAAGTCGGTACGGTTATCTCGACGACCCTCCGCAAGGATCCGGTCAAGACCCGCAAGGAAGCCCTGATCGAGATCTACCGCAAGCTGCGCCCGGGCGATCCGCCCACCGTGGACACCGCCACTCAGCTCTTCGAAGGCATGTTCTTCGACCCGCGCAAGTACGACTTCTCGCGCGTGGGCCGCATGAAGTTTTCGATCAAGATTTACGACGCGCCCGAATCGCCGAAGCGCGTGACGCCGGAAGGCAAGCTCTACGATCCGCGCATTCTGCACCGCGAGGATTTCTACGACACGATCCGTTATCTGCTGAAGCTCCGCAAGGGCATCGGCGTGGTGGATGACATCGATCACCTCGGCAACCGCCGGGTGCGAGCGGTGGGCGAACTCCTCGAGAACCAGTTCCGCATCGGTCTGGTCCGCATGGAGCGCGCGATCAAGGAAAAGATGTCGGTCTACCAGGAGATGTCGACGGCGATGCCGCACGACCTGGTGAACGCCAAGCCGGTAATGGCGGCCATCCGCGAATTCTTCGGATCGAGCCAGCTTTCGCAGTTCATGGACCAGACCAATCCGCTTTCGGAAATCACCCACAAGCGGCGTCTTTCGGCCCTTGGACCGGGCGGTCTGTCGCGCGAGCGCGCGGGCTTCGAAGTCCGCGACGTGCACCCCACGCACTATGGCCGTATCTGCCCGATCGAAACGCCGGAAGGTCCGAACATCGGTCTGATCTCGTCGCTCTCCTGCTTCGCCCGCATCAACGAGTACGGCTTCATCGAAAGCCCGTACAAGCGCGTGGTGGGCGGCGTGGTTGTGGACAACGTGAAGATCCTCAACCCGGGCGACACAAGCTATAAAGTCAACGACGTCATTTCCCGTGAGGACATTCTCAAGGCGAATGCCGCGCTCTCGGGCAAGAAGCAGCAGGCCGAGTACGAGTCGCATTGCGATTACCTCTCGGCGTGGGAAGAGGACAAGTACATCGTCGCGCAGGCGAACGTCGAGCTCGATGAGACCGGACGCATTGTTCCGGATCTCGCCAACGCCCGGCAGTCCGGCAACTTCGTGCTGAAATCGCGCGACGAAATCGAGTACATGGACGTGAGTCCGAAGCAGCTGGTCTCGGTGGCCGCTTCGCTCATCCCGTTCCTTGAAAACGACGACGCCAACCGCGCGCTCATGGGATCGAACATGCAGCGCCAGGCTGTTCCGCTGCTGCGTGGCGACGCTCCTTATGTCGGCACCGGCATGGAATATGTGACGGCGCGCGACTCGGGCGCGGTGGTTCTCTGCCGCCGCACCGGCGTGGTGGATTCGGTCGACTCCGAACGCATCATCGTGCGCGTGGAAGGCACGGCGCATGAA
>CAZPZE010000222.1:0-2993 GCA_964590625.1 uncultured Solibacteraceae bacterium | reverse complement strand
TCAAAGCCGATGCGGGAAACGCGAACGATGTACCAGCCTGGCGGCACGGAGGTAAACGTGTAGCGGCCATTCTGGTCCGCGAGCACGGTAACGCTGGCGGCCTTCGTGCCGGGCAGCGGCGCCAGGGTGACCTGGCTGCGCGCGATGGGATTCGTCGTCTCTTCGTCGAAGATCACGCCCTGCACGGTTGCAGCGTTCGCACATGCCGCAAGTGCGAGAAGAATGACCAAAGCTTTCACGGCCGGAACAACTCCAGATCCTGCGTCACAGTCTGGCCCGCATACACCCGGACGGTTACCGGCTTGCCCGACAGATCCTCGATGTCATCGATGTTGAAGCTGCTCACCACGGAATAGCTTCCAGGACCGAGCCCAATCGCCGAATAGTGTCCATGCCGGTCGGCGCGCACCGTCCAGCTCTGCCCAGTGTCGACGTTATTCACGAACACCGGCGCCCCGAGCACAGGGTTGTCTTTGAACCGCACGATTCCGGAGATGGTCGCATAGTTGGTCGAGAGCTGAATATTCACTTTCCGGTAGCTGCCGGATTCGAACATGTACCAGTCGCCCGCCTGCGGACAGGGCTGGAAGTAACAACGCACGCTCTGCACATAGTAATCGCCGCGGGGAACGGTTACTTCCCAGTGGCCGGGAATCAGCAGCTCATCGCGTTCCAAAGCGTGGACATTCGACGTGCCATCCAGATCGACGCGCCGGATGATGATGGGCACTTTCGGCCCCCCGCTGATATCAATGCCGCCAGGGCTGATAAAACTGCAGGGATAGCTCCGGTTGAACTGATCACTGTCGATGTTCAGATCGATAAAGCTGCCGCAGACGTTCCCAGCGCCGTCGCTGCCGGAGACGACTATCTCAATCGGGCCGGGCTGAATTTCGGTCGCTTTAAACGGCACGTTCCCCATTCCGGAAGCAATCTCGCGGCGGCCTGTATCCGTGATCAGCGTCAGTGTCGCTCGGCCCGGAAATCCCGGCGCCTGCAGCGTTCCGCTCACCGTAAGCAGTTTTCCCTTCACGGGCCGGATTGCGACGTTCTTTGCTGTCTCGCCATACAGAACGTGAACGGGGACGGCGCCCTTCAGCTCGACAGCAGCTGGTGAATATGTTGCAAGCACCGTCGTCCTGTCTTCGAGCGGACCCGGTCCGGAGCGAACCAAATAATTCCCAGGATCGAGTTCTCCCAGCCGAAAATCGCCGCGGTCATCGGTCACGGTCTGTGCGGCGTGCCGCATAGGCTTTTTCGTGGTGAAGAGATGCACGGTCCAGTTCGGGATGCCGATGCCGTTCTCGTCGAACACAGTGCCTGTGATGGCCGCGAGATGCGCCATCCGGATTTCATGGAAATCGCCCGAGCGGTCGTCGGCCACTTCGAACGCATGGCCCGGACGCCCCGGCTTCGACGCGCCGCCTTCAGCAGGCGCATAACCGCGCCGAGTCGCGCGCAGCACGTACCATCCGGGACGCACATTGAGAATGACGAACGCGCCGCGCGCCGCCGTACGAACACTGGTCGCCTGGACGTCCGTTCCCGGGAGCGGCGTCAGCGTGACCTGCGTGCGGGCAAGGGGATTACCGGTTTCGTCATCGAGGATGACGCCTTCCACCACGGCCGCGTGCGCGCAGGCCGCGAACAGTAGCAGAGCCAGGAACCGCACTTGCTGTCTATGACGAAAGCAGCGGCGGAGCGTGCAGAGAAAATTGCGCGAATTCGCGCTCTGCTACCAGATAATCGGTTCGCCTGGTTTTAATTCGCGGATTTCCGTCTCGGGCGCCAGCTTTTGCAGCGTCTCCGGGCGGCCCGTGAGCGGAGGAAACGTGCCGAAGTGCATTGGAACAACGGTCTTTACTTTCAGCAAACGGCAGGCATGCGCGGCTTCCCGCGGACCCATTGTGAAAAGATCGCCGATGGGCAGGAAGGCCAGTTCGGGCTCATAAAGCTCATTGATGAGCGCCATGTCAGAGAACACGTTGGTGTCGCCCGCGAAATAAATCGCTCGTCCGTCTTCGAGCCGGACCACATACCCCGCCGCTTCGCCGCCGTAAATGATGCTGCCATCGTCATCCGTGATGCCGCAGCTGTGGACGGCATGCACCATCGTGACCGTCACCGAGCCCACCCGCTGCGAGCCGCCCTTATTCATCGCGGCGCATTGCTGGACGCCCTTCTTCCCGAGCCACTGGCAGGTTTCGTAGATACCGACAACGGTCGGGTTGAAGCGCTTCGCGAGCGGAACCACGTCGTGGATGTGATCGAAATGGCCGTGCGAGACCAGGATCGTATCGCAGCGGCGGATGGAATAACCGGCCGGATATGCCGGATTGCCATCGATCCAGGGATCGAAAATAAGCGTTTCTCCGCCCGCCAGAACCAGTTGGACGGTGCCGTGACCAAGCCACGTGATTTCCATCGCGCCTCCTGGTCGATTATGCCATGTCCTCCCCACTAAAGTTCCAAAGATGCCCACCAAAGACAGAATTGATCGCCCGGCGGATTTGCCTTACACTTTGCGACTGGAGACAAGAATGCGGAGTTTTGTTGTTATCGTCGCGATCTTTGGCGCAACCCTGGCGCCGGCGCAGACTTTCGAGCTCGCCGATGTCCACGTCAGCGCTCACAGCGATAATCCTTCTCTCCGAATTTTCCATCGCGCCGGCCGATACGAATTGCTCGACGCGACAATGCTCGATCTCATCAGCACCGCCTGGGGCGTAGCGCCCGATCTGGTCAACGGGGGGCCGAGTTGGCTGGAATCGGACCGGTTCGACGTCATCACCAAGGCACCCGGCGATGCGACCACGGAATCCATGAGACCGATGCTCCGGAATCTGCTGGCGGCGCGGTTTGGACTTGCGGTTCACGACGATCAGGTACTCAGACCGGCGTTGCTGCTCACCGCCGGAGCTCATCCAAAGCTGGAGCAATCGGACGCCGATAGCGACGGCAGCTGCCAGGACCAGCCATCCCAGCATACGGAT
>CAZPZE010000221.1:0-8803 GCA_964590625.1 uncultured Solibacteraceae bacterium | reverse complement strand
ACATATTCAAAACCCGCGACCGGATCGTGAATCTCGGCGATAACGAAGTCGTCGGCAGGAGCAGACCGGCCCTGGGGCCCGGGCGGATATGCATGTCGCTCGGTACGGACGCGCCCCTTCGAATCGCGGTAAATCATGGGGCCGGACGAAGGCGTCGACATGTGGGTCCCGTTTGGCAGCGTGTGCGCGCTGACAACTTGCACCTCCCCCGAATAGGGTGCACCGGAGATTCCCGCCAGACGGCCCCACGAATCATCGAAGCTCAAACTGAAAGTGCACGTCGGACCGGAGCAGCTAATCCTCGCAGGCTGCTGCGCAAACGCCGGCATCACCGTCACCGCCGCCGCAATGAAAAGTAGCTGAAGCCGCATGGGGATGCCCTCCCGCACGATCTGACGCTGCCATTTTCCCCGACGTTATATGTTTTCGTCAAAAATGAGCGTAAAAGATTCTGAAAATATGTGAAAACGTACGGATTCTGCCGCGCCCGGCTACCGGGCCGGTCGCGCTGGTTCCGGCTCAAAGCTGATCCGGAGGCGGCTGCGCGTAGCCCTGGCATATTTCTCCAGCGTTCTGGTAGAGGGTTTTGACCCGCCCCCTTCCAGCCGTGCGATCACCGCCTGTGTCGTCTTCATGCGGGACGCCACTTGCTCCTGTGTCAGTCCCGCGCGCGCTCGGGCCTCAATCATCGCCCCCGCGAGCGAGAATTCTTCCTCCAGCGCTTCGTATTCGCGACGATATCGGGGATTCTTCGCCCACTCCTTATGCAGATCATCCACGCGAACGTGTTTCATTGGTTCTTGACCTCTCTTGCTCTTGCCAGCGCGATTTCAATCTCCCGCTGCGGCGTGTTCTGCGTCTTCTTCACGAACACCCGCACCACGACCACACGGGAGCCTCTCGCAGTGACGTAGATTGCTCGTGAAATGCCGTCTCGGCCCTTCATCCGCATCTCCCACAGGCGACCGGCCAGATGCTTCACGTGCGGCTCACGGACCCGTTCAAGACCATACGTCTGGATCAGCTCGACGATCCGGCGAAATCGAGCCTTCATGTCGACCGGTAGTTCTTCCAGCTCATCCTGAACGCGATCGTCGAGCAGCTCCACGACCCACGTCATCTCTTTTATTATCGCATTTTTGCAATGCCGGACTGCGGTGACTCCAAAATCCCCGCTACCTCGTCACCGCCTTATACCCCTGCCACACATACTCCAGCGCCTCCGGCAGCGTCTGCTGTTTCGTCGCCCGATCCGTATGCCCCGCATTCCGCGCAAACACAAACTGATAGTGATACCCCTTCGCCGCCAGCACCCGCGCCATATTCTCGTTGGCCTGCACCCAATCGTGCATCCCATCGCGCACATAGTAGTTATCGTGATCCCCCACCTCGAGCCACAGGCGGAGCGGCTTCACCGCACTGTTCGGAATCAGCGTCTCGTGATAACCCCACGCCCCATGCGGCGTCTCCGGATTCCACGGCCACTGGTTATTAATGTAAGTGCCCGAATAAGTCAGCACCCGATGATAAAGATCCGGGTGATACCAGGCCATCCCCATCGCGGCCGACCCGCCCGAACTCCCGCCCATCGTGGCGCGTCCATCCGGATCTTTCGTCAGCTTCACGTTGTACTGCTTCTCCACGAGCGGCAGCACCTCCGCCTCCACGAACTCCGCGTACTTCCCCGAAAGCGTGTCGTACTCCAGCCCGCGCTCGCTCCCCTGCGCATCGCCGCCGCCATTCCCGATCGAAATCGCAATCATCACCGGCACGCGCTTCTCCGCAATCAGATTGTCGAGACAAGTAAAAAGCCCGCGATCCGGCCCGTCTGCCCCCACAATGAACGGAGCAATCGTGCCCGGCACATACTGCTTCGGCACATACACCGCGACGCGGCGCGTCCACGGCCCCGAGTGACTCGTCGGCACGCGGAACTTCTCCGGATCCGCCGGGTCCGCCGTCCCCACCGTATTCGGCTCCCGATAAATACCGGGATAAAACTTGCTGTCCTTTGACTCCATCGTGAACGTGTAGACGTCGCCCTGCGGCACGCTCTCCTGCACGCTCATCTCAGGCGCTGCCGGATGCGTAGGACCGATGATGAAGTTCCCATCCTCGTTCGCGGGAGCGTTGGTGCCGTCCGGCAGTTCTTTCGCCGTGACATAACCCGGCGTATGCGGATCTCGAGTCGGATTCGGCGGGCGTGGCGTCGGCCGCGCCGCTCCAGGCGGCAGCGGAGCATCCGAGGAGGCCTGTTGGGCAGGAACGATCGTCGCGAGGAGCGTCAGGCCAATCGCGCACACAAGGAATTTCATGGCGGCATGATATCAGGCGAATGAGTTACAATCCGGAGAATGTTCGAGGGCATTCCGGACCCGGAACGCGGTGCCCCCTCCGGTCGCGGCAGAATATTCATCGTCGCTGCCGTGATTCTGGTTACCGCCGGCATTCTGCGATTGCTTACATTCACCCCAACCCACGTTCCCTGGGTCGTTGCCGATGGACAACTCCGGATTCATGCGCGATTCATCTGGAATGAAGACTATCCCGTCTGCGATCTTGAGACCGGCGAAGCGCAGGTGGTGGAACTGAACCGCGATCCCGAGTGGCTGCCCGGCAAAAAGATCTACGGCGTCAACTCGCCCAACTACGATGCCGGCGATTTTTATCTCCGCAACGGCAAAGAAGTCGAGTTAGCTCTCGCGAAAGAGTCTGTCGCCGTCGTCCTCCCACGCAGGGACAAAGTGTCGGTTATGATCGGCGTTACCGACCCCGCCGCGTTCCTGAACGCCCTCCGCGCAGCCTGCCCCTAATGGTCCTTCCGAAATGACCAGCTCCGATTAGTGCTAAGATCGCCCCAAATGTATTCCTGCGGCTCACTGATCCTCTCGGCGCTCCTGGCCGCCGCAACCGCAGCCGCCCAACCACCCGAACCCATCCTGAAATCCAGCTCCCTCGCCGTCCAGATGGAAGTATTCGTCAACGATCCATCCGGGCATCCCGTCCACGGCCTCCACAAAAACGACTTCACCATCACCGACAACGGCCGCCCGCGCGATATCCGCATCTTCTCCGGTGAAATCGACGCCAACGACGAACCCCGCAGCCCGAGATCACCGCCCTTCCGCCCGGCGTCTACTCCAATCGTTTCGGCCTCCAGGACGCCCCCATCGTAACCGCGATCGTCATCGATGCCATGCTGCGGCCCGAAGGCCTGCAGTTGGAAAATGGCCGGGCCGCCGGAACTCCCTCCGAGGCGAACCTGAAGATGACCTTCCTGCAGGCCGCGGGAGCGGTGAATCGAATGGCGCCTGGCGAGGTCATGGCAATTTACGCCGCGTGCCCCGATTTGCACGTCATTCAGGACTTCACCTCTGATGCCGCCCGACTCCAGAACAGCCTGCGAGCTTTCACCCTTCCCTGCGCCCCCAAAGCCACGGGCCGCGCAAAGCCGCGAACGATCGATGCCTTCGTTCCTCCCATGCTTGCAGCATTGCGCGAAGCCGCTCGCCACATGTCTTCGGCATCCGGACGCAAAAGTATCGTTTGGCTCTCCCAGGCATACGGCACGGAACTGGACCTCGCAGCCGTCAAACCTGCCACCGATGCGACCATCCTCGCCCTCAATGACGCAAACGTCCCTCTCTATGCCATCGATACGCGTTTCAACCCTACCTGCAGGACACCCCAGAGTCCGCCTGGCCCGCAGACAGGGATCGTCCCGCGTTTCTGCGCGCAGGAGCCGGATGCAAGCGTCTCGTGGATGGACGAGTTTGCCAGATCGACCGGGGGACGTGCATTCATCGGCGGCGCCTTCACGTCCTACGAAGTTCATGACGCGCAGGGCCGCATGACGTATGGTTACACCGGTCTGAATCGCAGCAACTCAGTCACCGATGCCATCTTCTCTGCAATCGATGATTCGCGCTATGCCTACGAAATGGGTTTCTACGTTCCCGACACCGAACTCGATGGCAAAGTGCACCGCCTCGGCGTCCAGGCCCGGGCAAATCCAAAGCTCGGTCTGCGCTATCGCACCTCGTACACGGCCTCGCCGGACGCAATAGCGCCCGCTCCCGAACCCGCCACCCAAACAATTGATCCGCCAGAAATCGATTCGCAAAACCCGACCCAGGTCGGCATGGATGCCTCAGTCGCCAAATCCGGCGCTGAGTTGCGCGTCTCTCTCTCGCTCGATCCCGCGACCGTCACCACATCGTCAGACAATCTCGTCGTCCTCGACGAAACCTTCACTGAAACTGACGTCAACGGAAGGCCTCTGGCCAACATTCAGGAAACTGTAAGCGTCGCGCCCTCTGCGACGCCGCACGAGATGATCCGCTCCACGCGCACTGTCGCATTCACCAAAAAGGCCGTGCTCCTCCACATCACCATTCGTGATCAGGCCACAGGCCGCGTGGGTACACTGGCCATTCCATTGGCAAACTGATAAGCCGTCGCCGGTTTTCCGTTAACAAAACAAACACACCATTAAAAACTTCCCTTGCCATCGCCACCTGAGATAACCTCAAAATCAGGCGAATTATGGCGAAAAAACTCTCGATCACCATCGCGGGCGCGGTCTCCCTCGGAAGCTACGAATCCGGCGTCGCGTTCGAAGTTCTGGATGCGGTCTCCCAGCACAACGAGTGGGCGTCGCAAAACAACCCCGATGAGCGGATCGAAATCGACGTCCTCACCGGCGCCTCCGCGGGCGGTATGACCGCGGCCATGCTCGCGCAGCGCCTCCTTTTCGACGGCGGCGCCATGTCGCTTCCTTACGACAATCCTCTCTACAACGCCTGGGTCCGTGACGTCGATATCACAAAACTACTGGCTCGCGCGGACGATGAACCGGCCACCCATTCCATCTTTTCCTCCAACGCCGTCATTCAGATCTCGAAGGACTATCTCACGGCTCGCTACGCCCCAATCCCGCCGGCGCCCCCGTCGCCGCACCCCGCGCTCCCTGCCGACGGAAATCTCAAACTCGGCCTCGCTCTTTCCAATCTCAACGGAGTGGATTATCTGCGCCCCACCGCCAGCGGTGGAAGTTTCATCTATACCGACCATCAGGACCAGTTGCTCTGCGCGCTCACTCCGTCGGACGACCGCCCCGAGATCTGGGAAACCATTCGCGCCGCCGCCGTTGCCTGCGGCGCATTTCCGTTTGCGTTCCGCGTTCAGGATCTCGCCCGCAACATCGTCGATTACACCGGCAAAAATCTCGATAAGAACCTGTGGAACGGCAATCCCAGCCGATTCTTCACCTATACCGACGGCGGCCTGTTCCAGAATCAGCCCCTCGGCATGGCGAAGAATTTCGTCGAAGAAATACCCTCCGGCCGCGTTACTGCTCTGGAGCGCGGCTATCTCTTCATCGCGCCGCAGCCGAAGACTTCGGGGCAGATCGCTTTCACTGACGATCCTGACGCCAACCCGTCCGGCGCTTTCGGTTCAGCCGTCGCGAGCTACAAAGTGGTGCTCCTGCGCATCGTCGCGTCCATCATGGGCCAGGCTGCTTTCCAGGATTGGATCACCGCGGAAAATGTGAATCAGAAACTGCGGCTCCTCGATCGGCGCGCCGGCGAATTGCAGCAGTTATTCCTCACCGGTGTCCTGACCGCTGCCCAGACCCAGCCGGTCGCCTCTGCCATCCTTCCTTCGTTTTTCCAGACCGCCGATGAGATCGATGCCGCCCGCAAGCAGCTTCGCGAACAATACGCATCCGAATACGCCTTCTTCGGAGCCGATACCGCCACGGCCAACGCCTGGCTTGATTCCGTTCTCGTCCTCGAACTCGCCGGCCAGCTTCATGAGAAGGAAGAGATGCTGATCTACGATTTCGTCGCCGATACGACGAAGCTCGCCGGCAACGGTCTCGAAGCGTTCGAAGGCTTTTTCGACTTCCGCTACCGCAAACACGATTACGACTACGGCCGCAGCGTAGCCCAGCGAAAGCTGGCAGACTACAAAGCGAAGGGCGGCATCTTCGCCAATCTGCACTGGACCCCCAAAGCCATCGACCCGATCGATCCGGATCTCGACCACGTCGATATGGCAGACGTGGACGAGGACACCAGGAATAACGTCAAAAGCCAAATCATCTGCGCCGCCGACGCGTTCTTCGAAGAGCTCGGTCTGAACTTCGCCGAACGCAAAATCGTCGAAGTCGCCCTTGTGGACGGTCAGGTGAAGAAACTGCTGTCTTTATAGTTCAGGTTTTTTGCCTGAATTTTTCGCTGATTTAAAAGAAGTTAGGCTTCAGTGGCCCGAAGTTCCTGCTTCCCCCGTGGTACAACCTGCGCAGGAGATCTTAGATGCAGGCTTCGTCCGCCCTCGTTCCGCCACAAGCCAACTTACAGCAAAAGCGGCACTTAGCTGCAAATCCACCGCAAAATGGGTTCGTTTTTGCGAATGACCAAATTCCGGGTCCGCGGTACTCCTCCCACTTGAAAACAAAAGAACAAACAGCGTGACAAACATTCACAGTACCTGAATCTCCATCAAGTTATGATGAAACCGGTAACGATGAAGTTTATCGCCGCAGCGTTGCTGGCCGCCGTGTCCCTCCAGGCCCAGGTGAAGGTCGAAAAGGCCAACTGGCACGGATGGCCAGACGCTATCATCCTGAAAAATCACGTCGCTGCGGTCGTCATTGTGCCCTCCATCGGGCGCGTCATGAACTTCAGTTTTCTCGATAAAATCCACGAGCCAGCCGAAGGTCCTTTCTGGAATAACCGCCTGCTGGACGGCAAGCCAGTCCGCCCCGATTCGCCCCAGTGGGCGAACTTCGGCGGCGATAAAACCTGGCCGGAACTCCAGGCCGAATGGCCCATGATCCAGAAACGCGGCTGGCCTCCCCCCGCCGGTTTTGACGCAGCCGCCGACACCGTTCAGATCGATGGCAGCGAAATCACCCTGGTCAGCCCCGTCGACGCCTCATACGGCATCCGCGCCATCCGCATCATCCGGCTCGACCCGCGTCGCCCGGTCATGACCATCATCACGAGCTTCGAGAAAGTTCAGGGCGAGCCCGTCAAGTCGGGCGTCTGGACCATCACCCAGCTCACCTCGCCCGATGCGGTCTACGCCGATTCGCCGGCCAAATCCATCTTCGAAAACGGCTTCATCAATCTCGGCCGCGGCCCGATGGCGGACGCGGTCCGGGAAGGCGATCGCGTTCGCGTCCGCCGCGACATGTATCGCCCAACGAAAATCGGCACGGACGGCGAGTGGCTCCTCTGGACAGGCACGGACGGCGAGGGCCGCAGGATCTCCCTCCGGATTGAGCGCATCGCCGCCAACCCGGCCGACGGCGCCTGGCCCGACCGGGGCACCCGCCTCAACGTCTACACCAATCCCGACCGCGGCGGCCAGCCTTATGTCGAGCTCGAAGTCATGGGCCCGATGCAGATCATGAGGGTGGGCGACGCCGCCACCTGCTCCAGCCGCTACACCCTCTCCCGCGAACTGTCAAAATAGAGCAGCCGCATGAATCCACCCTACGGGCTCTCGCGCGCCGAGTGGCAAACGCTGCGCGCGCTGAAAACGCCGGATCGCATCCAGCGCTGTCTGGATGAGGACATCGGTTACAACAAAGAACCGGACGGCGATACCATCCGCTCGCCGCGCCGCGTCCTGCGGGATCGCGTGGCGCACTGCCTCGAAGGCGCTCTGTTCGCCGCGGCCGCGCTGCGGGCGCAGGGACATCCGCCGCTCCTCCTGGATCTCGAAGCTGTCCGCGATGACGATCACGTGCTCGCCGTTTTCCGCCAGCACAATCGCTGGGGAGCGATCGCGAAATCGAACTACTCCGGCCTGCGCTTCCGCGAGCCGGTGTATCGTTCACTCCGCGAGCTCGCGATGTCCTACTTCGAGCACTACTTCAACCTGAAGCGCGAAAAAACGCTGCGCAAATATTCGCGGCCGGTCAACCTCTCGCGTTTCGACCGCATCGGCTGGATGACGGCCGAAGAAGACCTGTGGGCAGTCAGCGAACATCTGGTCGATATTCCCCACACGCCGTTGCTCTCCAACGGCCACGAACGCCGTCTCGCGCGCGTGGATGCGCGTCTATTCGAAGCCGGTAAACTGGGGCGTCAGGCATGAAATCCGCACTCACCCGCCGTCAGATGATCGCCTCAGGCGCGGCCCTGCCGCTCGCGCTCGATACTCCGTTGCATGCCGCGGCGCCGGGCGATCCGCCATACACGCTTTCGATCAACATCGAAATCATGTTTCCGCGAACCATGCCGCGGCCCGATCGCATCCGCGCCGTCGCCAATCAGGGTTTCAAAGCGTACAGCTTCTGGAACACCAGCGAGCAG
Organism: uncultured Solibacteraceae bacterium; assembly: GCA_964590625.1. Classification (GTDB taxonomy): domain Bacteria; phylum Acidobacteriota; class Terriglobia; order Bryobacterales; family Bryobacteraceae; genus BOG-234. Next base: position 473 of record CAZPZE010000221.1, on the reverse strand, counting down.
GAACAGGACGCGATGCTCAAAGTCCAGCAGGAGACCGGCATCAAATGCGCCAGCATCACCGGCCCTGGAAACTCCGTCAGTTCCACCGGCCTTACCAGACCCGGCGCGCAGCAAACGTTCCTCGATGAGATGGCGGCGCGCGCGAAGATGGCGAAGAAGTTCGGCGGCGCGCAATCCATCATCTTCGTCGGCAGAGTGCAGCAGGATGTTCCGTGGGAAACGCAGCGCGCCCAGATCGTCGCCGGCCTGAAGCAATGCGGCGAGATCGCGAAAGAGCAGGATATGACGTTCATCGTCGAGCCGCTCAGCACCAATCCCGGCCAGGTGCGGATGGCGCTCGATACCGCCGCGGCCGCGTTCCCCGTGGTCGAGGAAGTCGCGCATCCGAATGTCAAAGTTTGTTTCGATATGTATCATCTGCAACTGATGGAGGGAAACATCACAACCCATCTGCGGCAGGGCATTTCCAAAGG
>CAZPZE010000220.1:0-8153 GCA_964590625.1 uncultured Solibacteraceae bacterium | reverse complement strand
CGCTCCACGCTCCAGTCTCTCCGGATTCTCGAACTCAATCGATCCCTCCTCCACGCGCGCCGCCGCGAACGCCGCCGCCACGCCTTCATCCACGCACCGCAGGAAATCATCGTAGATATCGCGTTCCACGAGAAGGAACTTATGCAGCGGATCGCCGCTCGTCCACGAGGTCCACAGCAGGCTGCTCCGCAGGTCTGCCTCATTCGCCAGATAATCGGCCCAGATCTCATCCATCACCGCAAGCGCAATCCGCCGTCCCTCACGCTCCACGGCCGCTTCGCCCGCCGCCGCAACCAGATCTTCATACTGCTCCGCCGGCAGTATCTCCGCGACACTCCACTCCGGCGACACCAGCACCTTCCGCCGCGCCAGATACGCCTCGCGCCGATGAAACTCCGTCGCGCAGTCGTACTTCCACAGCATCTGCCGAATCTCGAGATTCTGACTTTCCGCCGTCCTCTGCACGCTCTCGATATCCGGATTTCCTTCAATCCCGAACTTGACCAGCAGATCGTCCTCCAGGCTAATGAAAAATCGCGATGTCCCCGGATCCCCCTGCCGCCCCGCGCGCCCGCGCAGCTGGAAATCAATCCGCCGCGCCTCATGCCGCGTCGTTCCGATCACGTAAAGTCCGCCAAGGGACACTACTTTCTCGCGATCCCGCGGCGGATCTCCGCCCAGCAGAATATCTGTCCCGCGTCCCGCCATGTTGGTCGAAACCGTGACCGCGCCCAGCATCCCCGCCTGCCGCACGATCTCCGCCTCGGCCTCGTCATTGCGCGCATTCAGCACCGAATGCGCGACGTTCGCCACGCCCAGCAGCCAGCTCAGCTTTTCGGACTCCTCCACGCTTGCTGTACCGACCAGAATCGGCCGCCCCGTCGCGTGCAACTGCTGAATGGCCTCGATGAGCGCTCGTTGCCGGCCCGCCTTCGATGCGAACACTACGTCCGGTAAATCCCTGCGAATCACCGGACGATTCGTCGGGATCACGCGCACCGGCAGCTTATACACTTTCCAGAACTCGTCGGCCTGCGTCGCAGCCGTGCCGGTCATTCCGCAGATCTTTCCGTACAGCGCCGCCAGACTCTGCACCGTCACCGACCCCAGCACGCGCCCCTGCGTCTTCAGCCGCAGTTTTTCCTTCGCCTCCACTGCCGAATGCAATCCCGCGGGCCAACGGCGGTTCTGTGCGATGCGCCCCTTGAACTCATCCACCATTTCGATGGCGCCGTCTTTCACTACGTAATCGACATCGCGCCGCAGCAGTGTGTGGGCGTGCAGCGCGTCCTGCGCGGCCGTCATGATCGCGAGATTCTCCGGATCGAAGAGACTCCCGCATGCGAGTGCCTCCTCCACACGCTCGATGCCGCGATCCGTCAGCCGCACATTGCGTCCGAATTCGTCGAACGTGTAGTGCGTGTGGCGCCGCAGCCCCGCCACGATGGCATCTACCCGGTACGCCAGCGCCGAATCTTCGGGGAGTCCTCCCGCGATCACCAGCGGAATCCGCGCCTCATCGAGCAGAATCGAATCCGCCTCGTCAATCACGGCAAACGCGAATGGCCGCTGCACCAGCTCATCCGGATCGCGCGCCAGCCCGTCGCGCAGATGATCGAAACCGACCTCGTTCGCGGTTGCGTAGGTGATGTCGCAGTTGTAAGCCGCGCGGCGCTCCGCGATGGTGAGATCCTGCGAGATCGTTCCCACGCTCAGACCGAACCATTCGTAGATCGGACCCATCCACGCCGCATCGCGGCGCGCCAGATAATCGTTCGCGGTCAGCACATGCACGCCGCGTTTTTCGAGCGCGAACCAGACGATGGTGGGCACCGCCGCGAGCGTCTTGCCTTCGCCCGTCTGCATTTCGGCGATCTCGCCGCGCGCCAGAGCGATGGAGCCGAGAATCTGGACATCGAACATCCGCAGCCCGAGCAGCCGCTCGGCAACGACTGCGGTGAGGGCGAAAACCTGCGCCATGCCGGAGCGCGGCTGCGCGCGCAGCTCCGCATCCGAAAGAGCGCTCAGCGAATCGCGCCGCGCCTTGATTTCACGCAGTAAATCCTGACCTTCCCGGTCACCGAGACCGAGCCATCCGGCCAGTTTTTCTAAAAGCACACGAATCTCCTCAATGACAGCTGCCCCAGTCGAAAGCCGCGTTATGGAAGGAGGGATGGAGGAGGTCGTACGAACAGCCCGAAACCGAAGGTATCGGAATGAATGGGGAAGTAATAGTCGGGTGCGGCAACGCGAGCCGGAGCCGCCGCGCGAATGCGACGCGTTGCGAGAATGGTCCGTCGCGCCTCGGAATGCCACGCCGCGGAATTGGTCCGCGATTGCTGAAGCGCAACGGGCGTAGCCGCCTGCGCCGAAATCAACGCCAGCAGCGCCGCCAGAACCAGCCTGACCGCAACACGCGCCATCAGGTTAAGTGTCGCATCTTTTTGGGCTCTGAGCAGGAATTCGATCAACTCCAGGCAGAGAGGGGTTTGAGAGTGAGCGGATTCCCTGTCGGCGGCGCAATGGTGTGCTTCGGTTTCGCCACTTGGCAGATTGCAAAGCTCCTCTCGTCAGGCACGTGAATGAGATTTCAAATGCCCTCAATAAGCGGGCCCCATCGGACTCTCGCTCAGAGCTGTTTTTTTGATCTGTGTTCTGTTTGAATCTGTGGCCCGGATCAGTTCACAAAAATTGCAGATTTCTATCGATATGCCTCTCGGCGGTGGCGTACGCGAATGATCTCGATCGCGTCACCCTCACGCCGCCGATAGATCAGGCGCCAGTCTCCAATTCGAAGCCGGAAGTTGGCAGATCGAAGCCGGTAAGCTGTTTTACGTTCCCCTTCTCAGTTTGCAGAAATCGGCTCAACGCCCTTAGCAGGTGTAGGGCAGTATCTCTATCGATCTCTCGAATATCTGCTCGGGCTTCGGACGACCAGATGGCGCGAAATGCCATCAGCTTTCGCTGGCCATCTTCTCGAAATCAGCCATCGACATTCCGAAATCACCGAGCACTTCTTCCATCGAAACGCCGCCGTCCTGTTTAAGTGAATCGATTCCGCGCTGAATCGCCGCGCGGTCGGCGGCGCTGAGTTCCTCGTCGTCCTCGATCATGGATTCGAGAAGGGTCTCAACCGCAGCCAGTTGTACAGGCGGTAACTGATCGACGAGCTCGTGGACGTGGGCGCGTGTTTCTGGGATCACCGGATACCTCTCAGCACTCAGATTCTAGCGCAGGGCGCAGCAGCCTTGCCGCTGCGGATGGCAAAGTGGATAATGCGTTCTCGCATCATGATCGAGTGACCTTGTAATCCTTCAATTCGCAGTCGGATTCCGCTCGATATGATCGATCACTACAATATCAACCAACGTCTTTGTCGGATCGAGCGACAGGCCCAGCCGTTGCCGCACAGCCTGGAAGATCGTCGGACCGTCGGAAGCGTTCATGCCAGCGCTCGCCGGCGCCCAGCAAAGCTCAATGTCGTAATCTCCGGTCAGCCCGGTTCTGTCCGTGACGGGCCCCCCTGCATCGTCCGTAAGCAACTCGGCGAATCTCGGCATCGTGACAGGGAACAGACCCATCACGGCCCGGTTCTGTGTCCCCAATTTGTAAAAAGGCCTTCCAGTCCGCGGAATTACCGGGCAGCCATCCGCATCCGTTTTGAACGGCCCCGGAGTTGCTTCCGTGGCCACCCGCTCAGTCGGCGGCTTCAGCTTCGGGCCGTCTTTCATGACCGTGAGGTTGTAACCCTTCACCTCTCTCTTTTCACGATGCGTCCTCATGCCGAACCGCTCCACGAGAAGGTTCTGCATCATCAGTCGCAATTGGTCGCGCGTCGCTCCCTCCGGAACTTTCGCCCTGACATCGAAATTCTCGTCCTTGATCCACCCAGGTCCGACCAACTGATTGTCCAGTTCCACACCCCAGGCGAACGCCACCAGGTTCCACAGGCTGAGGTTCTCTGTCGCAAAGGTCTCGGGATCTCCCGTCCCTGGCCCGCCGCTCATCCCTTGCCGCGTGCCACGCCCGGAAGGCGGGGGAGACGGTCGAATAGATGCCACCTCAAAATGGTCCATCACCTGGCCACTCGCAGAAACAGCAATCGCGGCTGCCAGAAGAAAAACTCTCATGCGGTTCGGGCCAATTATATCGGTTTTTCGAGAATCAGTTCAGGAAAATCGAAACTCTATTCCTCGTGTTTCCAGCGAATTCGTCCCCAAACGCGATTGCACCCGCTCGCGCCTGATCTACGCTGTCACCGGAGGCACACCCATGTCCACAGAAGCCCAGATCACCGCTAACCCCACCAACGCGCGGCATTCCACCGGACCGCGCACCGCACAAGGTAAAGCCCGCTCTTCGCAGAACGCCGTCAAATTCGGCCTCTTCTCCGGCACCTTCACGCAACCCGGCGAACGGCAGGAATACGCCGCCTTGCGCGCCAGGCTCCACGCCGACTTCGCGCCGCAGACTGCGAGCGAACAGGCCGCCGTCGAGGAAATCTGCGGAGCCGTCTGGCGCCTGCGACGCTGCAATCAGCTCGAAGGCGCCATTCGCCGCGCCCGCAGGCAGGCGAATGACATCCTCCTCGGCGCGCTCATCGACGTGAAGAAGTCGATTCGCAAAAACGAACCCAATTTACCGGCTGCGGCTTAGCCGTCAGGAACTTACGGTGCGTCTAGTTTCCGGCCAGGGCTTTCTTTCCGGCCTCGATCACGCGCAGGATTTTCTCGACATCGTAAACGCACCCGCCCCAGGTCCCGCCGCTCACATCCTGCAGCGCCGCCCAGAGCCGCGTGTCATTGGGCAGATGTGGATCGGCCGCCAGATCGGGTCGCGGCGCGCGTTTCGCCAGGATCGCGGTCCCGGCTTCCACGCCCGAAACCACGCCGCCTTCGCCGACGAGGTTCACGGTCCCGTGCAGATTCACGCGGTCCACCACGATTTCGATCATGTCGCCTTCGCGCAGCCGGCCAACCGGTCCGCCCGCCAGCGCCTCCGGAGAAACATGCCCGATGCAAGCGCCTGTCGAAACGCCGCTGAACCGCGCATCCGTCAGCAGCGCCACATGCTTGCCGAACGGCAGATACTTCAGCGCGGAAGTGAGCTGATACGTCTCCTCCATCCCCGCGCCCATGGGGCCGCGGCAGATCAGCACCAGCACATCGCCCTTGTGGATCTGATTCGCCTTGATCGCCGCGATCGCCTCGGGCTCGGTCACGAAAACACGCGCCGGTCCGGTCTTGCGATAAACGCCATCGGCATCCACCACCGACGCATCAATCGCCGTCGCCTTGATGACCGACCCCTCGGGCGCCAGGTTGCCCACCGGGAAGCAAACCGTCGCCGTCATCCCGTGCTTCGCCGCCGCATCGGGCGAATAAATCACGCGATCCGGATCAATGCCATCGCGCTCCTTCAGCAGCTTCCGCAGCTTGTGACGGCGCTCGGAATCCTGCCATTCATCGAGCTGCTGATCGAGGGTCATTCCGCTCGCGGTCAGCGCCTTCGTCTCCAGCAGCCCGGCGCGCCGCAGATGCAGCATCACTTCCGGCACGCCGCCCGCGAGGAACACGTGGATCGTCGCGTAAGGACCGTTCGGAAGCGAATCCACCAGCCGCGGAACCTGCCGGTTGATGCGAGCCCAGTCGTCCACTGTGGGGCGCTTCAGCCCGGCCGCGAATGCAACAGCTGGCGTGTGCAGCAGCAGATTGGTCGACCCGCCCACCGCCGCATGTGCCGTCATCGCATTGTGGAGCGCCGCATCGGTCAGGATGTCGCGCATCTTCAGGCCGCGCTTCTCGAGTTCCATCAGGGCGCGCGCCGAGCGCTTCGCCATGTCGAGCCAGATCGGCTGTCCCGACGGAGCCAGCGCCGAATGACTGATCGACATTCCCAACGCCTCGCCCACCACCTGCGCGGTCGCCGCGGTTCCCAGGAACTGGCAGCCCCCGCCCGGCGATGCGCACGCGCGGCAGCCGAGATCCGCCGCGTCTTCCAGGCTGATCTCGCCATGCACGTAGCGCACGCCGATCGTCTGGATGCGCCCCGCGTCCTCGCCCTGCTCCGGCAGCAGCGTCACGCCGCCCGGCACGAGCACGCATGGCAGATCGTGCATCGAGGCCAGCGCGATCATCATCGCGGGCAGGCCCTTATCGCACGTTGCCACGCCGAGCACGCCGCGGCGCGTCGGCAGCGAGCGGATCAGCCTGCGGAAAATCGTCGCCGCGTCGTTCCGGTAGGGCAGAGAGTCGAACATCGCATCCGTTCCCTGCGAGCGTCCGTCGCATGGATCGGTGCACGCCCCCGCGAACGGAATCGCGCCGGCGGACGCGAACTCGCGCGCCGCCGCTTCCATCAGCAGCCCCACTTCCCAGTGGCCCGTGTGATAACCGAGGGCGATCGGCGTGCCATCGGCTGCGCGAATGCCGCCGTGGGTCGAGAGGATAAGGTACTCTTTACCGCCGAGCGCCGCGGGATTCCATCCCATTCCGGCGTCCTGCGTGAGTCCAAACAAATCGCCGGAGGGCCGGTTGCGAAGCATCTCCGGTGTAAGGGGCAGCGTCCCCGCCGGACCTTTGGCCCGGGTGGGAACGTTAAAAAGATCGTCTGGCATTTATGCCATTGTCCCGCCGTCGATGAACATCAGCGAGCCGGTCACAAACCCGGCCTGCGGCGACGCGAGATAGAGGACCAGGTCCGCCATTTCGTCGGGACGCCCCAGCCGCCCCACCGGCTGCCGCGCATTCAGCTCGGCGCGGATCTTCTCCACTTCATGCGAGTGATACTTCGCGATGTACGCTTCGACGAACGGCGTGTCCGTGGTGCCGGGGCAGATGGCGTTCACGCGAATCCTGCCGGCGTATTCGAGGGCGAGCTGTTTCGTCATCGCCAGCATGGCGCCTTTGGTCGCGCAATAAGCGAAGCGCCGCCGGAAGCCCTTGACGCCAGCCACCGATCCGATGTTCACGATGTTGCCCGCCGACTTCAGCAGCAGCGGGATAGCCGCCTTCGTGACGAAGAACGTTCCTTCCACGTTGACGCGGAACAGCCGCTCGAAGTCCTCGGTGGTGGTCTCTTCCACGCTGGCCACCAGCCCGACGCCCGCGTTGTTCACGAGAATGTCGAGCTTCGGCAGCTTCTGGAACGCGGCGTTCACCGCGGCTTCATTCGTGATGTCGAGTTCCAGGACGGAGGAGCCTTCGAGTTCTTCCGAAAGCTTCTGTGCGCGGGCCTTGTCAACGTCGGCGATGATGACCGACGCGCCCGACCAGGTGAAGCGTCGGCAGATCGCCTCGCCGATTCCGCTCGCGCCGCCCGTCACCAGCGCAGTAAGTCCATCCAGACGGAAAGGTTCGTGAGTGCTCATAGGTCTTTAAAGAGAGGAGTGTAAATGCTGAGTATACTAATGGATTCCATGGCAAACCCTACCACCAAAAATCTCAGCGGTAAAATCGCGCTCATCACCGGGGGCAGCCGCGGTCTCGGCCGCGCCATGGCGCTCTCGCTCAGCGCCGCCGGCGCCACCATCGCGCTCGCGGCACGCGACGCCGAAAAGCTCGCCGCCGTGAAGGCTGAAATCGAGGCCGCCGGCGGAAAGGCGTCCACCTACATCGTGGATGTGGTGGACGAAGACAGCGTCGCGAAGATGCAGAAGGCCGTCGCGGAAGAGCTGGGGGCTGTGCAGATCCTGATCAATAACGCGGGCGTGAATATTCGCAAAAACGTCACGGACTTCACGCTCGAGGAATGGAACAAAGTGCTCGGCACGAACCTGACGAGCGTGTTTCTGCTTTGCCGCGCGTTTGTTCCGGGCATGAAGGGGACGGGCTACGGACGCATCATCAACATGACGTCCATCATGAGCCATGTGTCGCTGCCGGGCCGCGCTGCTTATTCTTCGAGCAAAGCCGCGCTGCTCGGGCTCACGCGGGCGCTTGCGCTCGAAGTCGCCGATCAGGGCATCACGGTCAACGGCATCAGCCCTGGACCGTTCGGGACGGAGATGAATACGCCGCTCATGCAGAATCCGGAGATCAACGCGCAGTTCATCGCGAATATTCCGGTGGGCCGGTGGGGACGGGTGGAAGAGATCGGCGCCCTCGCGACTTATCTGTGTTCGGAGGACGCCGGGTTCATCACCGGTACGGATA
>CAZPZE010000219.1:0-1989 GCA_964590625.1 uncultured Solibacteraceae bacterium | reverse complement strand
AGGCGGGTCGTAGTGAAATTCCCGGCGCAATGCCGGGGCAGTTTAAGGGGAAACAATGAATTCGAAAATCTATACGCGCATTGCATTCGCGCTGGCGCTCAGTTGCGCCAGTGTATTTGGGCAAACGATTTCCAGTTCGCTGATCGGCACAATCGTCGATCCAGCGGACGCGGCCGTAGCCAACGCGCCTGTCACTCTGGTCGATACAGCGACAAAAGCGACACGCACGGCGACTACGGACAGCAGCGGAACCTACCGTTTCCTGTCAGTCGATCCTGGCACCTATACCCTCACGGTGAAAGCGCCCGGGTTCAAGACCGAAACCCAGACAGGAATCGTCATCAGCGCTTCCGAAACACATAACGGCGGCAAGATGGTATTGCAGCTCGGCAGCGTTTCGGAATCGATCTCCGTTACCGCCGAAATCGCCGCGGTGCAGTTGTCGAGCTCCGAAAAAGCGCAGACGGTCGATGCCACCAACCTCGAATCGCTGACTCTCAAGGGCCGCGATCTCTTCGGCTACATGAAGCTCGTGCCCGGCGTCATCGATACGGGCGGTAACCGCGACGTGACCGGTCCCGGCGCGATCGGCGGTATCACGATCAACGGCAATACCTCGGCCAAGAACTTCACAGTCGACGGTATTACCGACCTCGACACGGGTTCGAACGGAACCCTGCATTACGAACCCAACCTGGACGCCATCCAGGAACTCAAGGTTCTGACTTCGAATTACCAGGCGGAATTCGGCCGTAACTCGGGCGGCACCATCACGGTCGTAACCAAGAACGGCACCCAGGAATTCCACGGCACGGCCGGATGGAATCACCGACACGAGGAGTTCAACGCCAACAGCTGGGCCAACAACCATACGCTGAAGAACGGCGCAGCGACGCCGCGCGTGCCTTACCGGTATAACGTCGAGACTTACTCGATCGGTGGCCCTGCTTACATTCCGAAACTCGCGAATAAGGAGAAAAAGCACCTCTTCTTCTTCTGGTCCCAGGAATACACAGGTCAGTATGTCGCGGGCGCGAGCCAGACGCTGTTCATGCCGACCGCCGCGGACCGCATCGGCGACTTCTCGGCGGATCGCGGTAACTCGAACGGCAATCCGATCGCCCTCAAGCTGCTGGATCCGGCCAATAGCAACCAGCAGTTCGCAGGGAACATCATTCCGCAGTCGCGTCTGAATCCAGTGGGCCAGAAGCTGCTGAACTTCTTCCCGCTGCCGAACTTCACACCGACGCTGCCGAGCCAGTTGTACACGAATAACTACTTCGAGCAGGGCAGCGCGCAGCATCCGCGCCGCAATGACGTGCTCCGCATCGACACTAACGTGACCTCGAAGATCAGCGGCTACTTCCGCTGGATCAACGACCATGACGACATGCAGAACATCTTCTCCGGCGTGCAGTTCAGCGGCAATCCCGCGGGCCGTGAGTCGGGCCTGCCTCCGATGTCGAACATCGATCACCCGAATCCGGGCCACGGCTATTCCTGGTCTTCCACCCAGACCCTGAGCTCCACCCTGGTGAACGAAGTTACTGTGGCGAACAGCTGGAATACCTGGGCATATTACTCGCTCAATAACTATGCTGACTCGCTGCGTTCTCTGGAACCCGGCCTGCCGGTCCTCTTCCCGACTCCCACGGCGGCTGACAACGGCCCGGTCTCGAAGACCAACGGCTACCTGCCGCTTCTGCCGACGTTCAGCTTCGGCGGCGGCACATTCCCGGGCGGCGCGAGTTACAGCCGTAACGGTACCTCGGCTGGCGCGGAAGAGAACTTCAACCCGATCTGGACTTACCAGGACAACATCAGCAAGGTCGCCGGCAAGCATGCGTTCAAGGCCGGCATTTATCTGGAACACAACCTGAAGCTCCAGCCTTCGCAGCGGAACTACAACGGCGCTTTCAGCTTCGCCGCATCGAGCTCCATTCCGTTCCTGAATACGAACTCCGGCTACGCGAACGCGCTGCTCGGCGA
>CAZPZE010000218.1:0-2565 GCA_964590625.1 uncultured Solibacteraceae bacterium | reverse complement strand
GGTGCCGGGAGGCGCGGGGACGCTTTCATCGATGGGCTTCGGGGTTTCAGCGGACTCCTTCAGCTTGAGGCCACCTTTGCCTGGGACAAGGGCGAGGACGGGGTGTTCTTCGTCCGTGCGGTGCAGAGCCAGGTTGAAGCGGTCTGCGAGGAGCGATTGCAGCATCTTCGAGGCGTCCTCTTTTTTCGCGCCCTGGGGAAACTTGGCGATGATATCGAAACGGTCGGTGGCGAGCCAGTCCGGGCCGGTGACCTGGAAGGGCTTGACGTTGTACGCGTAACAGATGAGCGATTTCAGGTCGAGATAGAGATATTCGGCCTGGGTCGCGCCAATCGTGACGCCAACGGGCATCTTGCCACCGGCTTGCATAGTGGCTACCATTTTTGCCATATCGAGCGGAGCTGCCGGTTTGATGGTGGCTGCTTCGAACGAAAGTTTAGTCTGGGCGAACGCGGCGATCGCGCCAAATGCGGCGACGAACGCCAGTCTTTTGAACATCTGCATGGGATTCCCTCTATTTTACGTGCCTGCGGCGCGAAATGTTCGGGAATTTACTGGTGAACGGTCAGATTGTGGAGCTGCAGGTTTCGATTAACTTTCTGGCGAGGCGCGATGGTGACAGGATCGGTGAGGTCGCGGTAGTCGGCCGCGCGGTCGAGGAAAGCATCGCGTTCGGCCTGGGGGAGGGCGACGATGCGGTAGTTGCCGGGCGCGACGCTGTGGAATGAAAAAATACCGCTGGGGTTGGCGTCGGCAACGCGAGGGAGATCGCCGGGGCCATCGAGCATCAGGATGACGGATGCGCCGGGCTCGGTGGCGCCGGTGAGCGAGCCGACCGCCGAACTGGCGTGGATCGTGAGGCCGGTCGGGGCGCCATTGGTGAGATCGAGCAGCGGGGAGTCAGCGTAGGCGCCGCTCCAGGTGAGGGCCGGGCGATAGCGGCCGGGAGGAACGTTGCGGATTTCGAAGGAGCCGTCCGGTGTGACGTCGGCGGTGACTGCCGAAGTGCGGAGGCCGGCGTTCAGGAGGACGATTTTCGTCACTGCGCCGTGCGGCGGGCGGGCGGCATCGTCATCAAAGACGATGTGGCCGGTGAGCGTCGTGGGGGCGGCGGGGTGAAGGCGGATGCCTTCCACGTCCTTCCCCGCGATGTGGAAGTCAGCCGGGGCGCTTTGGATGGTTGCTCCATCGGGGATGAGCCACGTGGCGCGGAGCTCGTAATCGCCGGGGTAGAGCCGCCAGAGATGGAAACTGCCATCGGGCTTGACGCCGCCGGTGGTGCGCTGGCCGTTGTCGCGGCTTTCGAGAAGGAGCTCCGTGTTGGTGGCGTTCGGTGGGGGATTTTCGATCCTGCCGCTCACGCCAACGACCGGCACGCGGGCGAGATGGATTTCGATGCCGCTGGTTTCATTCGCGGATGAGACCTGGACGGGACGGCTCCAGGTGGGGGCGTCCTGCGCGTCGGTGGTGCCGTCTGTGCGCTGCTCGGGCGGGGCGTAGCTGTTTGGGGGCACGGCGAGGACACGGTATTGGCCGGGGGCGAGTCCGCCGAGGCGGAAGTTCCCGGCGGCGTCGGTGAGGGCGGTGGCGGAATCGGCACTTTCGAAATCGGGCTCGGCCCGGAGCGCGACATTTTCGACCGGGTGATCATCGGCGTCCGTCACGCGGCCGGTGATGGCGCCATCGGGCGTGAGGGCGAAGTGGAGATTCGCGGTGTCGGCTGAGCCGACTTCCATTTCTTCGGGGAGATCGGCGGGGACGGAGAAGCCGGCGCGGCCGATCTGCAAAGTGTAGGACCCGGACGGGACACCGGTGATGGAGAAGTGTCCATCGGGCGTGGTCATGGCGCCCCAGGACTGAGCGTCGGGCTCGCGGCGGAGATGGATCTGGACGCGGGCGAGCGGCGCGCCGGTTGTGGCGTTGGTGACGATGCCGGCGACGCGATCCGGTGTTTCGGTTTGGGCGAAGGCGGCTGCGGAGAGCAGGAGCGCGAGCGGGAGTTTAATTCGCATCGGATCCCTTCGCTGTGAGCTGCAGATTGCGAACGACGCGGCCGTTCGGAGCGACGTCGATTTCATCAGCGTGGAGCGCGATGCCCTTCAGGGGATCGAGAGTGCTGAGGCCGCCGAACTGCGCGGCATCAACAGCGAAGAGACGGTACTTGCCGGGGCGAATGCCGTTGAAGACGAACTTCGCACCATTCGGGCCAGAGCCGGTGGCGAGTGTATCGCGCCAGGTGCCGATGTTGTTCGGATCACGAACGAGAACCACGAGGAGGCGGCGGGCGAAGCCGGGGTTGGGATTGGCGCTTTCGATTGCGCCGGAGATTTCGCCGCCATCGCGGGCAACATCGATTTCGAGCAGCGAGTGGCCGACGCCGTTCGAGAGATCGAGATCGCCGGGGATTTCCACGCCCGCGAGTTTGACGGTTTTGATGTAGTCATCGCCGGGGAGCGGTTCGAGCGAGACGCGGTAGAAGCCGGGGATGACTCCGATGAAGACGAGCGAACCGTCCGTCTGAACCTGACCGCCGGTGGCGGCGGTTCCAGCGGGATCAATGGGGCG
>CAZPZE010000217.1:0-4400 GCA_964590625.1 uncultured Solibacteraceae bacterium | reverse complement strand
AGCCGGTGCCGTTCTGGAAGCGGTGGCTGGCGCCGGCCCCGATTTTATCGACGGCAGCTGTTGCGGCTTTGGTAACCGTGTCGGTTGCCGTTTATCGGCATCAGACAGCGCCCTCCCCGCAGCCTGAGTTGATGGCGAAGGTTGAAGCGCCGCCCGCGAAGGCTCTGAAGCCGATGGGGACGGCTCCCCAGGCGGTTCACCGAACGATCGGCCCTGTGTCGGTTCCACCGGCGGCAACTCTTCCCGAAGAAATTCTGCGAGTTCCGCAATCCGTTGTTGGATTGCCAGCCGCGGCTCCGCCTCCGGTACCAACCCAGGCTGCTGCCCGCCCGCCGGCAGCGGCGCCTCCGGCGATGCGGGCATTCGCGCCTGCTGCTGCAGCGCCGCTCGCCGCGCCATCCCCCGGCCAACTTTCGGGCGTCGGCGGAACGATCACCGATTCGGCCGGTGCGGCTATAGCGAATGCTCAGGTCGAGCTGTCAGACTCGGCTAGGGAAAAGACGATCAGGGTGGCGACGAACAGCAGCGGCCAATACGCAGTAAGCGGCGTGCCGCCGGGACTCTATGAACTCAGCGTCGATTCGCCCGGATTCAAACAGGCCCGAAAACAGGTCGACCTGCAGCCGGAGCAGGTTGCCAAAGCGGATTCTGTATTGACCCTGGGGAATGTCTCGGAATCGATTGCCGTCACGGCGGAAGTGGCCCCTGCGCAGACATCTGCGAGTGCAGGCGGGCGCGGCGGCCGCGCAGGCGCAGCAGCCGTTACGTTCAGGTCCGAGATCGGCGCACAACCCGCGCTTCCAAATGCCGCGAGCGGCAGGATCATGCTGAAGTCGGACGCAACCGGCGCGCTCTCCCGCAGCACGGATGCCGGTAAGTCCTGGCAACCGGTAATAGCCAGGTGGCACGGGAAGGTGGTCCGGCTCACGAGCCCACCCGATGCGCCCGGCGCTGGTGACACCGTATTTCAGCTCAACACCGATGCCGGCGAAATCTGGTTCAGTCGCGACGGCAACCGCTGGACGCCTGCCGCTCCCGCACATTAAATTTCCAAAATTCTTCTGCAAGAACTCCGTTCTGTGACGTTCTCCGGTCGGGAACGGAGGTTGTGCATGAGGAAAATCAAAGGTCTTGCCGGCGCGGGCGTGATCGCGCTTCTGACGTCGAGCGTGCTGTTTCTGGCTTCCCGCTCGTTGAGCGAACCGAAGGAAAGTGAACCGGCCGCAACGTATTCACACGGTATTCTCCACGTTTCGCTGCCCTTTCTCGCGCCGCGGAACGCCGCGGGCGAACTGAAGGTTGAGGTTCTGGATCCCGAAAGCCGCAGCGTGGGGGCGGTGAGCCGCCACATTTTCGTCCGTGCGGGCAACGGATTGCCCGATCAGAACATCGCGATTTCAAACGGCCTTTCGACAGACGATCTGGTGTGGCATCGCCTGCGATATCGATTCACGTACAGCGACGATGCGAAGCCTGCCGTTGAAGGCGTCAAGTCGATTTCTCAGATCCTCCGTCATCCGGTGGTGCACGTGCTCGATCAGCAAACGTTTCTCGCCGGAAGTCCCGCGGCGATACGGGTAATCGTGACCGGGCCGGAAAACGATACGCCAATCGATTCGGGCACGTTGAAAATTGAAATGACGCCCTCTCGCCAGAAGGCGCAGACCCTGTACACCGGCCGTCTCGATTCGCGCGGCACCTCTCGGGCCGAATTCCGTTTTCCTGCGGGCGTGACCGGAACGGTTCCGCTGCACTTCGCCGTCGATACAGCTATTGGCGAGGCCGACTTCACGCAGGATGTGCGGGTCGAAGAAAAAGGCTCGATTCTGCTGACGACTGAGAAGCCGGTCTATCAACCTGGACAGACGATTCATCTGCGCGCGCTCGCGCTCGACCGTGCGAGCCATCAGGCGATGAGCGGACGCGCCATGACTTTCGAGGCGGAAGACGCGCGCGGCAACAGGATCTTCCGGCGTAAGGTGCAGACCGATGAATATGGAGTCGCATCAGCGGAACTCGCGCTCGCCGAAGAAGTAAATCCGGGCACGTGGCATCTGCGCGCGCGAATGGAAGACGGGGATGCCGCGGCGAAAACGGAGAATGAAATCGCGGTGCAGGTGGAGCGTTATGTGCTGCCGCGGTTTAAGGTCGATCTCGATCTCGGCGGCAATCAGCCGAAACATGGATATCGGCCCGGCGACCACATCAGGGGCGTGGTGCGCTCGAACTATTTCTTCGGAAAACCAGTGGACCATGCCGAGACCACGGTCACCGCTTCCGCGAAAGATGTTCAGGTGTTCGAAGCAGGAAAGACAGCGGGCAGCACGGATGCAGACGGCGCATTCCGGTTCGACATCAGGCTGCCGGATTTTCTGACGGGGCATCCGCTGGCGCAGGGCGCGGCGGTCGTCATGATCGAAGCCGCGGTGAAAGACGGCGCGGGCCACACCGAAACTCATGCGCTCCCGATCACGGTCAGCGCATCGCCGCTTCTGGTGACCGCAGTCCCGGAGAGCGGCACGCTTGTTCCGGGACTGAAGAATCAGGTCTTCCTGCTGGCATCTTATCCCGATGGAACGCCGGCGCAGGCGGACCTGCGAATTTCGGGCGATGGCGTGAATGGCGAAACAGCGACGACCGATCAATCCGGCATCGCTGTGATTCAGGTGCCGGGAACGACGACGAATCTTCGAATAGACGCGAAAGACGTGGAGGGCAATCGCGCTTCGATTCCGCTGAAGCTCGATGTGCGCGCGGGAGCGGACCAGGTGCTGCTCCGAGCCGACCAGGCGCTCTATCGCGCGGGCGATCGCGTTCGGCTGCAGGTGCTTTCGACGAAGGAACGCGGCAGCGCCTATGTAGATGCGATTCGCAATGGCCAGACGGTGGGGACTTGGGATCTCGATATTGAACATGGCCGCACGGAACTGGACGTCCCGGTCACGGCAACGATGGCCGGGGCTGTCGATTTCCACGCGTATCTCTTCGGGCGTGACGGACAACCGCTGGGCGATCACCGCATTGTTTTCGTGCAGCCGGCCGAGGATCTGAAGATCGAAGCGACTTCGAACGCGCCGATTTACAAGCCCGGCGCAGAAGCGCGCGTAGCGTTTCGCGTGACGAATGCGAAAGGCGAAGGCGTGCAGGCGGCGCTTGGCGTGGAGGTGGTGGATCAGGCGGTGTTCGCCCTGGCGGAAAAACGTCCAGGGTTCGCAAAAGTTTTCTTTTATCTCGAGCAGGAGGCGATGAAGCCGCGCTATGAAATCCATTCGGTTGGTCTGCCGGATGTGATTCTGACGCACACGCCAGGCGAGTGGGAGCAGCAGAATCGCGCCGCAAGAGCGTTGCTCGCCGCGGTGGCGGAGCCTGTTGCCGGGAGTCCACTGGAGTTCGGACGCGACCAACTGAAAGCCAAGGCGGACGAATATCAGAAGCGCTATAGAGCACAGCTGGCGGCGGCGCTGGATCGTGCGACTGACGGGCTGGAGAACAGCCACGTCGCCGGACCGGACACCTGCACCGCCGACGCGGCCGCCAGTCTGGTGACGCGCGCGGGTCTGAAAGATCCCTGGGGAAACTCTATGCGCGTGGAGCTTTCATCCTGGTATCCGCGAAAGCTGAATGCCCGCAGTGCTGGACCGGACGGGCAGTTCAACGACAGTGACGATATCCCCGTTCCCCTGAATACAGCGTGGTGTTCGCAGCTCGGCTATACAAATTCGATCGGAATTCGCGTTCTGAGGCAGCGCGGGAACAAGGACGGCTTCGGCGATGTGTCGGGTACGGTCGTGGATTCTACGGCAACGGCCGTCGCGGGCGCGAAGATCCGGCTGATCGAGCGAGCGAATAATCGTATTCACACTTTCTCAGCCGATGGCGCCGGACGGTTCAGCCTGGCTTCGCTCTCCACAGGTCGATACACCCTGCAGGTCACCAGTCCTGACTCCCGGATCGCGACGAAAGACTTCACACTCGACGACCGCGATACGGCGGTCTTTCAGGTGACGCTCCAGCCCGGTCAGGTAGCAGACGCAGTCGAAGTGATGGCGGAGGTGGGACCCATGCAGTTTGCTGCCGGAAGAGGTGGAGCCGCGCCACCACCAGTGGTATTCGCAACTCCGAGGGCCATGTTGATGAAATCTGTCGCAGTGACCGGGACGGCCTCTGCAGCGCCCGCCGCTGCCGACACGCATGTCCGCTCCTGGTTTCCCGAATCGCTCTTCGTCGCGCCCGAACTTATCACAGATCGCGACGGCCGGGCGAGCATCACAATCCCGATCGCGGACAGCATCACGACCTGGCGCATGGCGATGCTGGCCTCCACCAAAACGGGCGCGCTCGGCAGCGGCAGTTCCAGCCTGAAAGTCTTCCAGGATTTTTTCACCGAAATGGATCTTCCG
>CAZPZE010000216.1:0-2989 GCA_964590625.1 uncultured Solibacteraceae bacterium | reverse complement strand
GTCGAATGCAGCGTTCACTTCATCCCGATTCCGCTGCATCCCGCATTCGCCGGCATTGCGGGCGGCAACGATTGCCCGCGCGCGCTCGCGCAATTCGAGCATTCCGTTTCTCTGCCGATTTATCCGGGCATGCCGGACGACGACATCCGCTACGTCGCCGCCTGCGCGCGCGAGTGCGCTACAGCCCCGTAGGCTGCCAGCCGCCGCATGCGGACTCCAGATACTCCGCCACCGTCAGTGCGACATCTTCCCGCCACGGCGCCGCGGCGATCTGCACGCAGATCGGCAGTCCATCGCTCGACTGTCCACACCGCACCACTGTCGCCGGCCACCCGGTGAGATTGTGCGTCATCGTGTAGCTGTAGCCGGGAAAAACATCATCCGAAATCGAGGTTCCATGCGCCACCGCCGGGCTGAAAGACACCGGCGAAACCAGCACATCGAAATCATTCAGGAACTCATAGAGATCGCGACGAAACTTATCGAGCCGCTCCCAGAACTTCGCAAACCCCGCCACATCCGTACGGCACGATTTCAGCTTGCTGAGCCAGCCTTCGAGCAGGAAATGCGTCTGCCGGCTGCCGATGTCTTTCAGGAAATCGCGCAGTCCATCGCCGCCATCCACGCCCAGCATCTCCATCTCGAGCTGATAGCTTTCTTCGATCCTCGGCGGCCGCCGCTCTTCCACGCTCCGCGCCACGTCCTGCAGCGCGTTCGCCGCGGCCCGCACCGTCGCGGCCGTCTCCGGCTCCGCCGCCAGAATTCCGTTATCCGTGAACCACGCGACACGCAGCCCCGCCAGCGTATGCGGCCGCCGCTCGAACAGCATCGGAACCACCGTCTGATCGCTGCCGTCCGCGCCCAGAAGAATCGGCATCATCGTCCACAAATCCTCGATGCGCCGCGCCATCGGCCCGATCTGCCACAGCGTCTCGATCCACCCACCCGCCGGAGGCACATGCCCGGTGCGAGCCAGCCGTCCGGACGTCGGCTTGATCGATGTGATTCCACAATAGTGCGCCGGCAGCCGGACACTCCCTGCCGCATCGCTGCCCAGCCCAAACGGCGAGCCGCACGCCGCGATGAGCGCCGATTCGCCGCCGCTCGAGCCGCCGGAAGTTCGCTTCAGATTGTACGGATTATTCGTCCGCCCGAACAGCAGATTGTCGCTCTCAAACGCGAACAGCAGGTCCGGCAGATTCGTGCGCGCCAGAGGAATCGCGCCCGCCGCGCGAAGCCGCGCCACCAGCGTGGCGTCTTTCGCCGAAATCTCGCGCCGACGATACCCGACCGTCCCCGCCGAACACACGGTCCCTTCGACTTCAATCGAATCCTTGATCGAAAACGGAACCCCGGCCAGCTCGCCCGTGATTTTCCCCGCATCCACCGCGCGCGCCGCTTCGAGCGCTGGCTCCGCCAGCACTTCAATCGCCGCATTCAGCTTCGGATTCACCTCGCCGATGCGCGCGAGATGCGCTTCCACCAGTTCCACCGAGGAAATCGCACGCTCCCGAATCAAGCGGGCCTGTTGCGTACCGGAAAGCGAGAGGACGTCGTGCATCACTCAATTTTCCGTTACAGTCATGCGCTGGTTGGCCTTCGCGCTCTCGAGCTTCTGCTGCCTGCCGCTCGGCCAGTCGATCTCGACCGAAGCCGATGTATCGCCGCCCAGTCCGAACGTCAGCGCAAGATCGCTCGACGAACAGTAGCTCGAACCGCTGTGGACGGTCTGCTCCTGTTTTCCCTGCGCGCTCGTCACCCGAACCACCGCGCCGATGCCGTCTTTGTTGCTTTTCGTCCCCACCAGCCGCAACTGCAGCCAGTGCCGCGCATTCCCGCCGTCATTGCGATACAAATGCGCCGCCGTATTGTTGCTTGAAACCAGCACGTCGAGATCGCCGTCGCCATCGTAATCGCCATACGCGGCGCCGCGCGCCACCAGCGGCGTCGTGAACGCGCTCGATACGTAATCGAACTTACCACCACCCGCATTGTGGAATAACTGCGGAAGCTGCGCATACTGGATCTTCGGCTGCACCTTCGTGATGTCTTCTTCCAGGTGCCCGTTCGCCGCGAAGATATCCGGCAAACCATCCAGATCGTAATCGAAGAAAAACAGCCCGAACGTCAGGCTGAGCTGGCTCGGGCGCCCGATGCCCGCGCGCGTCGCAACATCGGAAAACAGCCCATTTCCGTCATTGTGGTAAAGCGCCAGCATCTGGTTCGAAAAATTCCCGACCACCAGGTGCTGCCGGCCCAAACGATCATAATCCGCGGCATCCGTGCCCATCGCGCCGCGTGCCACCCCGTCTTCGCCGAACGCCACGCCCGCTGCCAGGCCCTCTTCCCTGAACGTCCCATTCCCCAGATTGCGATAGAGCTTGTTCGCCTGCGTGTCGTTCGCCAGGAACAGATCCGGCCAGCCGTCGTTGTTGAAATCGAACACAGTCACGCCCAGCGTCTTGCTCGAAGCATCGGCCAGACCGGCTTTCGCAGTCACATCCTCAAACTTGCCGTTCCCCAGATTGTGATAAAGCTTCGACGCTGCGCCCTTATACAGCTCCGGCGTGCAATACGACTTGTTCTTGCCGTCGAGCGAGCAGCGAATATCACCTTTCTCGCTCCACTGCACATAATTCCCGACGAAGAGATCGAGCTTCCCGTCCTTGTCGTAGTCAAACCAGGCTGCGCTGGACGAGAACTGCGCATTCGAGATTCCGCTCTCGCGCGTCACATCGCGAAAATGCCCGCCGCCCAGGTTGTGGAACAGATGATCGCCGTCCACCGCGGTCACATACAGGTCATCGCGGCCGTCGTTATCGTAATCGCCCACCGCGACTCCCATGCCGTGGATCTCGATATCGAGTCCGCTGCCGCGGGTGATGTCCGTGAAACCGCCCGTCCCGTTACCGCGGTAAAGTGCTGCCACCGTGCGATGCCCGGCGCGCGGAATCCAGTCGCTGCCGTTCAGCAGCAGAATATCGAGCTT
>CAZPZE010000215.1:0-4402 GCA_964590625.1 uncultured Solibacteraceae bacterium | reverse complement strand
GGATATCGACAACGACGGGTATCCGGATTTTTATCTCGGCACCGGAAGTCCGTCGTTCGCGCAGCTGTTTCCGAATGTTCTGTTCCATAACGATGGCGGCCGGCACTTCACCGATATCACGGCGTCATCGGGTACGGGGATTCTGCCGAAGGGCCATGGAATCGCGTTCGCCGATCTGGATAACGATGGCGATGAGGACCTGACGGTCGTGATGGGCGGGCCGGATCCGGGCGATGAGCACAACACGCGTCTGTTCGAAAATCCGGGGAATGGGAATGACTGGATCGGGATTCATCTGGATGGCATGAAATCGAACCGGCCGGGCATCGGGGCGCGGATCAAAGTGACGATGCGGAATGGCGAAGAGAAGCCGCGCGAGGTTTATGCGACCGTGGGCAGCGGCGGTTCGTTCGGGGCTGGTCCGTTCGAGCAGCACATCGGACTAGGGAAGAATGCGACGGTGCTGTCGGTTGAAATTCAGTGGCCGTCGGGCGGCGCGCCGCAGGCTTTCACGAATACGGGGAAGAACAGGGTGATCGAGATCAGGGAAGGCGATGCGGCCTTTACCGTCCTCGAGCGCCAAGCGTTCCGGCTCGGGAAATAACTTCCTGGACCAGATCGCCGAGTTGCTTCACGGTGTAAGTGTTGCCTTCAATGTTCGCGGCCAGTTTGCCCTGGCGATCGATCACGGCTGTGTGGAGCGAGTGGGTCAGGATGCCTTCATCCTGCCAGGCGGCGACGCCGAATAATCCGCAAACATGCTGCACTTCCGGCAGGGCGCCGGTCAGGAAATGCCAGGCCTTGAGGTCCGCGTTCCAGATGCGGGCGTATTTCGCCATCACGGCGGGCGTGTCGCGCACGGGATCGAACGTGATGGTGAGCAGGATCAGGTTGCGGCCAAGATCCGCCGTGAAACGCTTCTGCACCTGCGCCAGGTTGTTCGAGAGGCGGAAGCAGTAATCGGGCAGCGGGCAGCGCGTGTAGACGAAATTCATCGCGATGACCTTGCCGCGGAATTGGGAGAGGCGGATGGCGTGGTTTTCCTCATCGGTGAGGGTGAAATCCGGGACGGCTTCGCCCGGTTTCAGTTGCTGGGCGGCGCTCTTGTTGAGGATAGATTCGATCAGACTCAGCCGGTGCGCCTGTTCGGGATCGCGCTCGGCGCTCCAGTAATCGACTGTGCGCAACTGTTCGATCGAAGTGGAGCCGTTATCGACGACCAGCGTGAATTCGACCTTCGCGCCGGGGACGACGCCCTTCAATTCGGCGGCGTCTTTCACGTGGAAAGCCATGACCATGGCGTCCATGTAGCCGGGGATCGCCTGATGGGAAATCGTGACCGTCTGCTTTGGTGGATCGATGGAAACCGCCATTCCCGTGCCGTGGAAATGCTGCGCGGGGGCAGCTGCTAAAACGGCCGCCATTGCGAAAACAACCGGCAGCAAACGGCGGAAATGCATGTGATGTACCGATGATATCCTCAGTTTGTGACGCGCCGGCAAGCTCTTTCTTTGTCTGCACTGGCGCTTCCCGGACTCAGTTCGAGCGCATCCGCACAGTTCCGGGCTATCGTCTCGCAGGGAGTGAAGCCGCAGAAGCGCGGATCGGCTTCCGGGCTCCCATTCAACGCGAAATTCACGAATGTGGCGAAGGCCGCCGGCCTGACCGCGCCGATCATTTTTGGCGATGAAGGACACGCCGATTACATCCTCGATTCCCTCGGCTGCGGCGTGGCGTTTTTCGACTACGACAACGACGGCTGGCAGGATCTTCTGCTGCTCACCGGACGGCGGCGTCATTCGCCGAATCCGGCCGATGCCACGATCCGGCTTTATCACAACAATCGCGACGGCACGTTTCGCGACGTAACGGAGCAATCCGGGCTGGGGCGGAAGGATATCTGGGCTCTGGGCGTGACGATCGCCGATTACGATAACGACGGATTCGACGATATCTTCATCACCTGCTACGGGCAGAACATTCTGTTCCACAACAACGGCAAGGGCGTGTTTACGGACGTCACGGAGAAGGCAGGGCTGCTGCATTCGGGCGACCGGCTCTCGACGGGCTGCACGTGGATCGATTACGACCGCAACGGGCTGCTGGATTTGTTCGTGACGCACTATGTTGTGTTTGATCCCGCGAAGATTCCCGCGCGCGGCATGACGGCGGCATGCACCTGGAAGGAAGTGCCCGTTTACTGCGGGCCGCTGGGCTTGCCGTATGAGAGCTCGCGGCTCTATCGGAACAACGGCGATGGCACGTTCACGGATGTAAGCGACAAATCCGGCATTTCGCTCGCCGGTCAGAAGCACGGCGCCTCTTATGGACTAACCGCCGTGGCCGCGGATTTCGATGGCGACGGCTGGCCCGATATTTACGTTGCATGCGACACGACGCCGAGCCTGCTCTTCCGCAATAATCATGACGGCACCTTTACGGAATGCGGGCTGGATAATGGCGTCGCGGTGAATGAGGATGGGCGCGAGCAGGAAGGGATGGGGCTCGGGATCGGCGATTACAACACCGACGGGTACCTCGACATCTTCAAGACGCACTTCAGCGACGACACGAACGTTCTCTATCGCAATGACGGCAAGGGCATCTTTCAGGACGTGACGATTCGCGCCGGGCTGGGCGTGGAGACGCGGTTTGTCGGCTGGGGCGCGGGGATTGAGGATCTGGACAACAACGGACTTCCTGATCTTTTCTACACGAGCGGCATGGTGTTTCCCGAGGCGAACGGGAAGGTGGCGGATGCGCCCTATAAATCGCTGAGCGTGCTGTTTCGGAATCTGGGAAACGGGAAGTTCGAGGAACTGCTCGATCAGGCCGGTCCCGCGATGAACGAGATGCATTCGAGCCGCGGGCTTGCGTTCGGCGATTTCGATAACGATGGTGATCTGGACATCCTGATCATGAACATGAACGAGCCGCCATCACTGCTGCGCAATGACCGGACGGGCGGCGATCACTGGCTGAAAGTGCTGCTCGAAGGCGTGACGTCGAACCGAAGCGCGATCGGCGCGACGGTGGTGGCGTCGTACGGCGGAAAGAAGCAGGCGAAGGCGGTGCTTGCGCAGTCGTCGTATCTGTCGGTGAACGATCGGCGGCTGCACTTCGGGCTCGGCTCCGAGGCGAAGGCGGATCTCGAAATCACATGGCCGGATGGGAAGAAGCTGACCATCGCGAATGTGGACGCTGATCGCCTCGTTGTGATTCGAGAAGGTGCGGGGATCGTCCGCAGCGATGCATTCAGGAAGACCGCTGGTTAGTTATAAAGAAAAACAGCGAAATCCGAACGCTTCAATACAATAATAAACAATAAAAAAGTCCGTTTTATTACTTCACCAAAAATCATATTTTTCGGTAGCCGACCGTCCCAGTTCTCTGCCCATGATCTTTATACACATGAATGCAGCCGGGTCGCGTTGGTGTTTTAGATTACGCTCCACCCCAACCTGGACGGGATCGATAGCACTTAACGGCACGGTGGCATGGCCGATGTCCAGGTCAGGACAATTCACTAAATCGTAAGTATTGGGCTCCTTCGCTATGACTAATTGAAACTTACGGAATTTTTGCGCGTTTCGATAAGGGAATTGCAAGTTTGTTATTTTTCTCACGATTGACGCGAATTTACATCAATGTTAGTTTTCAAGCTGTAAGAATTTTCTTCGTTCAGTGGTCGAATTACGGGTCGTTTCAAGTAAAAGTTCAAGGGGTAATTCATGACATGGAAAGGTAGTACGCGCATCGTTCTTGCGTTTGCGCTCAGTTGCGCCTGCATGTTCGGTCAGACAGTGGCGAGTTCTCTGATCGGAACCGTCGTCGATCCGGCCGATGCGGCAGTCGCAAATGCTCCGGTCACTCTGACCAATACGGCGACGGGCGCGGTCCGCACGGGCGTCACCGACAACTCCGGTACGTATCGCTTCCTCAACATCGAACCGGCAACCTACACGCTGACCGTGAAGGCGCCGGGGTTCAAGGCCACCACGCAGACCGGCATCACGGTCGCCGCGAATGAAACGCACAACGGCGGCAAGCTGATTCTGCAGCTTGGCAGCGTCCAGGAGTCGGTTTCCGTCACCGCGGAAGCGGCACAGGTTCAGCTGGAAAGCTCTGAAAAGTCGAAAACGGTCGACTCCGCCGATCTGGAGAATCTGACGCTGAAGGGCCGTGATCTGTTCGGCTACATGAAACTCGTACCCGGCGTCATCGACACCGGCACGCAGGGACGTGACGTGACGAGCCCCAATCAGATCCGTGGGTTTGTCATCCAGGGCAATCAGTCGAACACCATGAACTTCACGGTGGACGGTGTGACCGATATGGATACCGGCTCGAACTCGACGCTGCACTACGAGCCGAACATGGACGCCGTGCAGGAACTCCGCGT
>CAZPZE010000214.1:0-6931 GCA_964590625.1 uncultured Solibacteraceae bacterium | reverse complement strand
ATCGGCAACTATTGAACGAGCCGCGTCTGTTCGCGCCGAAAGGTAGGCGCCGGTCATCCAGTATATAAAGTTTCCTTCCAGCACTGCCGCGTACCGGGCAATAACGAGACGGCATTGATTGAGCGAAAGAGTTGCCGGGTCGGGAAGCAGGGAGATGACGTCATGAATAGACGACACAACCTCTTCTTCAATGCCTGGATGCGAGAAGCTGACCGGCGTTTCTACAACAATATGCGATGTCGACATAGAATTTGGCTGCCTTCCGAAGCTCAACTGTTATTGCTTGTTAGCTTTATTGCAGGAGCACGAGCATATTAGTGGCCAACGCCGTTAACTGATTGATAGATATGACAGAGCATGCCGGGTAGCATTAAAAACGTGGCAATCACATTTTCTCTAAAAACGAAACTTTGGGATATCAGGCGCGGTCGCCCGGATCGGAATTTGGAGCTGTCCTGGCCATATCATGTCTTTGAGTGCTGCTCCGGTAGACTGGCCGCCGCGGAGCGCCGAAGGGGCGAGACTTACAGAAACGACGCCCTTCAACGATTTCTTCGGCGGGCATTCGAGGTACGGCAAGGAGGTTACCGGGGTTGAGTAAGGGCGAGGACAGCGTAAGCCGTCGCGGCGTCGGCCATGAAGCGGCCTGTTCCAGACGCAGGGTCCCGTCGATTTACGAGAGAATAGCCAGGCCAGAAGCCTTCAACTTTGTTCTGGTGGCTGAGCAGCCATTGACGTCCACGCTGCAAACCCCGATCGCTGCTGCTGGCGTCTGCCTGAGACAGCACCAAAACGATCAAACCTGTGGCATAGCCATCGCTCTTCCGGCTCCAGGGCGAATCGTTCGAGCGAACCCACAGGTTGACAAGCGAATGCGCGTTCTGACCGCGCCACGTCCAGCCCAGAGTTGACAAACTCCAACCGCCATCAGATTGCTGCTCGTTGATGACAGCGGCGATAATGAGTCGTTTTTCTTCAGCCGTGAGAAGATCCGGGAGTTTAACAGAGGCCCAGAGAGCGACCATTTGGTGAATCAGAGGTTGACGTTCACATTCCCGCCGGATATATTCGCGCAAGAGACGCAGATGGTCCTGAAGATCCGGTCTGTCCCGATAACTCTCCGGCGCCATGCTCACGGCAAGCGCCGCCAAAGCGGCGCCATAGTAACGCGAATCGCCGGCTTCAAACGGTTCGTTTCCGAAGTTGAGCCAGGCCCAGGAACCCCTTTGCTCGCCGCTTGTGACCTGAAGCGTCCACATGTGATCGAACGCCGCGAGTGTATCGCTGGTGAATCTCCCGGTGAGTGCATCCCGGTCAGCCAAAATCAGACTGTTCAGCACTGCCTCGGTGGAGCGCGATTCCGCAGACTTGTTCGGACCCGAGGATTCTGAATAGAACGGCCGAATCGAATTCCAGTTGATTACCCGCTGCCTCACGCTGTTCAGAAGCCGGCTTTCATATTCGGACGGACCGCTCTCCCGGAGTGTTTTTCGAAGTGTGCTTCGTGCGAGGAGATATGGAACTGCGGTATGACAGGAAACACAGAGAGTGCCGTTGCCCTGATCAGCTGGCGGCCAGGATGCCCACCATGCTGCTCGCTTGTCGAGATATGCCGCCGCCGCGGTCGGACTCCACCCTTTCGTCCCCTCGTGTGGTTTAGGGGGAGCTACGTTTTGGCTGGGCTGCGAGTATACCGCCAGCGAGGTGCACAGAACGGTTATCGCAAGCGTCCTCGCCGACAGCATGTTTCTAAATCTACTGTGCTATCTTATCGCTCTTTTCCTCCCAGCGCAGCAAGCTCAAACGTTAACCTTCGCTCGACGTGGAAGGGACCGGTGATCTGAAGCGATCGGCAAAACGCCGGGCCGCCCAACAGTACACTGACGGACCATGCTCGGAAAGAACACTGATTTCCAGTCCCGCGTGAAGTGTGAGAGATGCGAATACGAAATGTGAGATGGCTGCTCGCATTTCGCCGAGGCTGATCGCGGACGCTTACGGGAACGGTACAGCGGCGGTTGCGGTGTTTGACGCATAGCTTTCGCCACTGCTGTTCACCGCCGTAATCGCATAATAGTACGTCTGTCCTGCAAAAACCGTTCCGTCGATGTAGCTCAAACCCCCAACGGGTATCGACGTTATTTTATAAGTCGTGCTCGGTGTCGCGGTTGTACTGAATACGGAAGAGCTTGTGCTGCGGTAGACATTGTAGCTGACCCCCGATGTGGAGCTTGCGCCCCAGTTCAGCAGCACCGAGTGGCTGTTGGCAGTCGTGCATGCGCCACCCAGAGCCGCGGTTCGGAGTTGGTCCACTATAACAGCATCGCTGGCTGAATCCGCCGTACTGGTGCAGACGCCGGGACCAAGGATATTGGCAGTGCAGGTTCGATAGCCTGTTTGTCCACTTTGGAGTTGACCACTCTGCGACAGGTTCATGTTCGTTCCCAACTGGACGTCGGCGACGTTTGCAACTCCATCCTGATTCAGATCACAGGCGCTGAACGCGGGAGTTGCATTGGCCCCTTTGAACGAAACCGTGCTGCTTGCAAATGTGCCTGCGGGACTCTGATTCCATTGGGGTGTGAAAGTCCCGGCCGAAGTTGTGATCAGGTGCGCCCAGCCATTGCTCTTGAGTGCAGAGTCGGACGTAAACGCGTTCCCCGCAAATATACCGGATATGCTCCCGGAAACGGCAGCCAGCGAAATGACCACTTCATTTGAGAGAGCCGTGGTCACGGACGCTCCAGTTGGGCTCGCGCTTGCCGCTTGAGAGTTAAGCACACCAACCTGATCGAGCGGTGCCGACGTGTTGACTCCGGAAAACTCCCAAATCACTGCCCCCGCGTTTGAAACTGTAGTACTGGGGGTGATCGTCAAACTGGTCGCCCCAGCGACGCTGCTGCGGACGTACCAAATGTCGGCAATGGAGCCGCCACTGGTGTCAACAGACCGGGACGGAGTGCCACCAGACAAAACTGAAGTTGCCGAGTTTGCTTCACTATATGCGTTACCAGCATTGTCCGTGACAGTCGCAATCGTTGTCGAAGTGGTGGCGCCACTACCGATCTGAATGCCGACTACGATCAGATGGCCGGCGCCCGTCGCGGTAATCGAGCATGTCGAAGTGGGGAAAGTCTGCGGACCGCAGGAAGTAGCCTGCACTAGTGCAATCTGCGCATTCAGAGCCGCCGGTACAACCAGGGCCATGATTAACAAGTGTTTTCTAAACATCGACGTGCTTCGCATTCGGGAGAGTTTGCTTCCTTACCAAAATTATAGGTGGTCTGAAGCCTGAGAAAAAGCTCGCCGATAGTTAGTGCCGGCAGTCTGTCTGTCAGTTGAGGGCAGTGAGTCGCCGGCCTTCCTCTGCTGCCAGACGCCTTTGGAACTCCGGATCATCGCAGCGCGGTCGAAAGTCAGCAAAGCGCATAGCGGCCAGCGTTCCGGAGCGGCGGGTTCCCGCGCGTGCCAAATCATTGAGCGCTAAACCGAAAACCCGTGGGCGGATGATGTTGCCGTCGCGGAATTACGGGCGGAACAAGGGCTCAGATGAACAATCGGGCGCCTATCCCAGATGTAGTACTAAAGTTAGCAGCGTAAAGGATCTGCTTCATAGCTCAAGTCGCCCTCGACCGTCGCTGTTTATCTGTGTCGCGATGGGCCGGAGCAGAGAATCCAGGTAAATACCACAGTCAAATGGTCGCAGCGCCGAAGTAGAAGTAATCGATGATCGGCTGGAGCGGCAAAGTCTTTTCGGGGGGCGACGTATGCGCCCTTGGGACAATTGCGCGCCCGGGGGGCTCCCATTGATCTGCAACTCAAGTGATCTGCAACTCAAGCCTCGCCCGTGAGCGGGAATCTGATTCTAATTCAACATCATCGCTCTTTCCGTTAACCGAACTGTGAGACTTTAGTCCCATAATTCGGGACAAGTGGATTCGAATCCCCTCGCGATTCAATTCGTAACAACGCCCAAGTGATTGAAAAAAAGAGCCTCCCGGAATGGCGCAAATTTGGCAGGGCGGGTGCATCCATACAATCGCCTCGATAATGGGGCACCCACCTACAGACAGCCCCGATCGGGGCTGAAACGGCGGTAGCACACCCGAATGAAATGGGCAGCGCACCGTGCAAATCGCAGCACAATTTCCGGAGGAACAACATCAGATGATCAAAGTCGCCGTAATCGGCTATGGATACTGGGGCCCCCGTATCGTCAGAAATTTCCATGCTGACGAAAACTGCCAGGTCGTGGCGATTTGCGACAAGAACGCGGCGCGACTGAAGCGAGCCGGCGTCGACTTTCCAGGTATCGAAGTAACTGATGATATAGGATCTGTGCTGGCGTCGCCAAACGTTGACGCTGTCGCCATTGTCACACCGGTCTGGACGCATTTCGAACTCGCCGAGGCCGCTCTCAGGAACGGCAAGCACGTATTTGTTGAGAAGCCATTTACCTCGACAGCCGAGCAGGGCGAAAAACTGATCGAATTGGCCGAACGTAAGAACCTCCAGATCATGGTGGACCATACGTTCCTCTTCACTGGCGCCGTGCGCAAAATCCGGCAACTGGTCGAGGAGGGAGCGCTCGGCAAACTCTTCTATTACGACTCCACGCGCGTCAACCTTGGTCTTTTTCAGCATGACGTCAACGTGATCTGGGATCTGGCGCCACACGACCTTTCGATTGTTGACCAGCTCGTTGACGCCGCGCCTCAGTGTGTTGTTGCCACTGGCCAATCGCATCTGAACGGGCACGAAGATGTCGCCTACATGACCATCTATTACGGCGACCGCATGATAGCCCATATCAACGTCAATTGGCTTTCCCCGGTTAAGGTCCGTACCACGCTGATCGGCGGTGAGAAGAAGATGCTTGTGTGGAATGATCTGGAGGCCGACGAAAAGATTCGTATCTATGACAAGGGTGTTGCCATTACGAGTGGTCAGGCCGTGCATGACCTCCTGGTCAGTTATCGGTCCGGTGACATGTGGGCGCCGCGAATCGACCAGATGGAAGCACTCGCCGTTGAAACCAGATATTTCGCCGAATGTGTATCCGCAGGCAAAACCCCCATCAATGACGGCCAGGCCGGCTTGCGCATCGTCCGGATACTCGAAGCTGCTAATCAGTCTTTGGCGCAGGGAGGGGCACCCGTTCAGTTATGAATCCATTCGTTTGCATTGCCGACGACGTCAAGCTCGGAAAGGACGTCAGGCTGTCGAAGTTCATCAACCTGTACGGCTGTGAAGTGGGCGACGAAACCAAAATTGGCGCGTTTGTCGAGATTCAGAAAAACGCGAAAGTCGGGCGGCGTTGCAAAATTTCCAGCCATACATTCATTTGCGAGGGTGTGAGCATCGAGGATAACGTCTTCATCGGGCACGGTGTGACTTTCGTAAACGATTCCTATCCGCGCGCAACTGCTCCCGACGGTCAGCTGCAGACGGAAAAAGACTGGAGAGTCGAACCGACACAGATCCGGAAAGGCGCATCCATCGGTTCGGGCGCGACGATTCTCTGCAACGTGACCGTCGGCGAAAACGCGATCGTGGGCGCCGGCAGTGTGGTGACGAAAGACGTTCCAGCCGACACCATCGTCGCCGGCAACCCAGCGCGGCGGCTTCGCACAATCCAACCTGAGCTGTCTTCCGGAGGAATTCTGAAATGAATAATACGCAGTCAAATCACAACGAGCCAATCCCTTTCCTCGATCTGGTCGCCCCCCACAGGGAACTCAAGGACGAACTCTGCAGCGCGTTCGCTGCGGCTCTTGACAAGGCGGCCTTCATTGGGGGGGCTGCAGTCGAACAGTTCGAACGCGAATTCGCCGCCTTTTGTGACACCAGCCATTGCATCGGGGTCAACAGCGGCACGGATGCGCTGCGTTTTGCATTCATCGCCGCCGGCCTCGCCAAAGAGAGCCTGGTCGTGACGGTTCCCAACACATTCATCGCGACTACCGAAGCCATTTCACAGGCGGGTGCGACTCCCGTCTTCGTCGACATCGACGAGCAGACGTACAACATGGATCCGGCGAAGCTGCGCGAGTACTTCGAGGAACAATGCTTCGTGGACCGGACCGGCAAGCTCTATGATCGCCGCCGCCTGAAGCCGGTTTCCGCCATCGTTCCTGTTCATCTTTATGGCCAGATGGCAGATATGGACGAGATTCTGGAAATTGCGGGGAAGTACGGAATCCCCGTGATCGAAGATGCCTGCCAGGCCCATGGCGCGGAATATTTTTCGAGGAAGGACGGCCAGTGGAAGAAAGCGGGCTCAATGGGCCTCGCCGCTGCGTTCAGCTTCTATCCCGGCAAGAACCTCGGTGCCTGCGGAGAAGGCGGTGCGGTGACCACTAACGACGCGGGCCTTGCTCAGCGCATCCGGATGCTCCGCGATCACGGTCAGGCGAAAAAATATTATCACGATGTTGAGGGCTATAACGGAAGGCTCGATGCCATTCAGGCTTCGTTTCTTCGCGTCAAACTCCAGCACCTTGCCAGTTGGAATGAAAAGCGTCGCGAAGCAGCCCGGCGATACCGAGAATCGCTTGCCGACGCGGGTCTCGATAGCCTCGCTGTTCAGGAACCCGAGTACTCCCGCGGTGTCTACCACCTGTTCGTTATCCGCGCTGCGGATCGCGACGGGCTGATGAAAGATCTGGCTGAGCAGAACATCGGGACGGGCATCCACTATCCAGTCCCGCTTCACCAGCAGAAAGCATACGAGAATCTGGGCTACAGGACCGGTGATTTTCCGGTTACCGAGGCTGTCACGCCGGAAATCGTTTCACTGCCCATGTTCCCGCAGCTGACCGCGGAGCAGCAGGAGCGCGTGATCGATGCAGTGCTCCGGTTTGTGCTTGTTTCGCAGGTCGCGGGGCGCACTGAAGCACTCCTGGCCACCGCCGTCGACTGATTACGAAAC